>JBGQDJ010000006.1:0-21253 GCA_041495805.1 Geobacteraceae bacterium | reverse complement strand
GCGTGGAGTGTCCGGGTCACATGACAGATGATTTCCTCGGTGAAATCCATCAGGTCCTCATATGATGCATACGCCTGGTAGAACTCCATCATTGTGAATTCCGGGTTGTGGCGGACGGAAATCCCCTCGTTCCGGAAATTTCTGTTGATCTCGAAGACCCTGTCAAAGCCTCCCACCACCAACCTCTTCAGATAGAGCTCCGGCGCGATCCGCAGGAAGAGCTGCATATCCAGGGTATTGTGAAAGGTAACGAAGGGGCGGGCGGTTGCCCCACCTGGGATAGGCTGCATCATCGGGGTCTCGACCTCGAGGAAATCGTGGGAGGTCATGAACTCGCGAATGAGAGAGATTATCCGGGAACGCATGATAAAGACATCGCGTACCTCGGGGTTGACGATCAGGTCCACATAGCGCTGCCGGTATCTGGTTTCCACGTCGGTAAGGCCGTGGAACTTCTCCGGAAGCGGCAGAAGTGACTTGGTCAGGAGACGGATCGAGGTGACATGGAGGGAGAGTTCGCCGGTCTTTGTCCGGAATGGATATCCGTCAGCGCCGATGATGTCGCCGATATCAAAGGTCTGGAAATCCGTGAATGCCTCATCACCGACCGCGTCCTTCTTCACATAGAGCTGGATACGACCCTTGCGGTCCTGCATCTGTATAAATGCGGCCTTGCCGAAGGAGCGGCGGGCGATTATCCTGCCGGCCACGGTGAATGTCCGGGCGTTTTCCTCGATGACTTCCATGTGGCCGTAGACCTCGAACACATCACCGGAAGTATGGAGCGGCCGAAAATCGTTAGGATAGGGGTTGATCCCTGCCTCCCAGAGCGCATCCACCTTTTTTCTTCTCTGCATCAACAGCTCGCTCAGCTCTTCCATCTACCCCACGCCTTTCTTTCACATCCTGAACTGCCAGGTTTCATAAACCGGCAGAATATCGTATGTCATAGGATCAAGTCAAGCAAAAAGGGGGAGCGGCATTGCCGTTCCCCCAGTAAAAACTTAGATATTTCCAAGGGATATCCAGCCTCCGGAGCGCTCATACGACGGAGATGCCTCCCTTCTCATTCAAGACCGGTTTACAGGACGGAAGTTGCGGTAAAGCCGGGGACCTTTGTAGCGAAATTCCGGTCGGCTGTATCATTAGCAGCTATGCCCAGCTGTCCGTTTTCATTCCCCCCCCAAGCCCAAAGCTGGCCACTACTGTCAACTGCAAGGTTGTGGTTGCCGATGGCGACAATCTTTACAATCCCGGATAAAAATGGGTGGCCTGTTCCATCTGTTTTCACCTGGACCGGAACCGTGCTTATTTGAAGTGTGCTGCTTTTAAGGTCTGCCCCGTTCCCCAACTGGCCGATGTTGTTGAGCCCCCAGGCCCATACCGATCCGTTAATCAGAGCAAGGGAGTGGTCGAGCCCGGCGGCGACGGCGATTGCCCCCGTTGTGAACTGGCCACCGCTCGCATTCAATACCGGCACCACGCCTTGTATACTGTTGGTGGTCGTCCCGTTACCAAGCTGCCCAAATACGTTCAAGCCGCATGCCCAGACCGCGCCAGCCGCCACGAAAAGGCTATGGCTCCCACCGGCGGCGATGTCGGTAACAGGCGAGAGAGTCAAAGAACCTGCGTCTTTCACGACAGGCCCCGGTGTGGAGATGCTCGTTGAGGTGGGGATGGGGGGGACAATCCCCAGCTGACCCGTTGTGTTGCTCCCCCAACTCTGAACAGTCTGGTCGCTCATTAAGGCGATGCTGTGAGCACCTCCGGCGGCTATCTTGGTGACCGTGGCGAGGCCCGTTATCTGTGTCGCTAAACTTAGTAATGTTGTTGTTGTGGCGACCCCAAGCTGCCCTTCACTGTTGGAGCCCCAGGCCCAGACGTTCTGATTGGCAATGGCCAGGCTATGGCTGCCGCCTGCGGAGACGGCCGTTACTCCTGTCAGGTTAATAACCTGAACAGGTGTTGCCGTTGCGGTAGTCGAATTATTCCCCAATTGGCTGAAGCCATTGTTTCCCCAGGCAAAGACGTTGCCGGAAGCATTGAAAGCAAGGATGTGGGTACCCCCTGCCGAGGCGCCGATCATGCCGGTTGCGGCGGGGGCTATCACCTGCACGGGGGTGCGTTGAGTGGCCCCTGTTGAATCACCATTACCCAGTTGGCCGTAGTTGCCTGCTCCCCAGGTGAATGTTGCGTTATTGTTAAAGGCCACGCTGTGGGCATATATTGGGGAAGGGTTTGTGGAAGAGGAAATGGAATTTACTCTGCTACCGCATGCGGCAATCAGCGCTACAAGAATTATAACTGAAAGAACATGATAATGTTTTCGCGTAAAATTTCTCATCTGAGCGTCACTCACTCTCCTGTTATTGATTGAGACTGTCGGATTTAACTACAGTTGCACAAAAATGTCAAGGAGCCCTTGCTTCATCAAACCTTCACACGTCTCCAGATATCGATCACCATGCCGAATATCTTCGTGTTCGCATCGGCCTTGAATGGTGCGTAAGCCGTATTTTCGGGAGAAAAATATTCCTCTTCCCCGGCAATTCGATATCTTCTCAGAATAACTTCCCCCCATTTGTTGGTCATCAGGACGATGCTCCGATTGCCGACTTCCCCGCCGGGTTTGAATATCACCAGATCGCCGTCCCGAATCGTAGGCGCCATAAAATCCCCCACTGCGTAAGTGGCAAAGCATCCTTCGTGGCTACCCGGAAACATGATAAAATCCGCAATAATCTTTTCAGTGACGCCATTGGGGAAATCAAGAGGGATGTTGTTAAGTAACGGAATCCCACCCTCCTTGCGCTCCGGAACCACTTCACGTGGCTGTGGTATTGCCACTGGCTCAACATCCGCGCCGCCGAACAGCCATTCTTCCGTTACCCCGTGAATATGGCATATGGCCATAAGGAGCGTATATGAGGGGATTTTTTTCCCCTGCTCTATGCCGCTCAGATAACCCTGCACAATGCCCAGTGAAACAGCAAAAGCCTTCTGGGTCAACTTTTTTGCCAATCGGAGCTGCTTGATCCTCTGGGCAACAAAAATTTCTGAATAATTTGATTTGGAGTTCATGATTTGTTTCCGGCGAAGTTATCCATGGATTGATTATCTTTCTTCATTCATACAGATAATTAGATCGGCGGGGATCAAGATTAAAATGAACTTTATCACAACAATATCAAAAAAGCAATAATAAATTACCCAGTAATATGTTGATTGAATCTCGCAATTTAATATACTGGAAACATTCAGTTTTATCGGAGAATGGTCAAGCCATTTACCGGTAATATTCTGAATGCATTCATAAGGAAACGACACGCCTGATCATTGTTGATATAAGAAGTTGACGGCTGGATGCAAAAGAGCGAAAATTAAACAATACGGTGGATGGGGCCGCCCATTGCCCCTTCCCCGATCTCCCTTCAAAGCGAACTCTATTTACGAGGAGTGACCAGATGGCCAATTCATTCAAACCACGCAGACCACGACCAGCCCCGAGCAAAAGCCAGGAGGAGCTGGATGAACTGGTGCGGCGGATGAAGGGTGAGCAGACGGCGACCCTCAACTACCGGGAGCGGTCACTCAAACTTTACGGGTGGATCTGCGCCAAATGCGGCCGCGAGTTTGTTTTGGACAATCTGCACCTTCTCACAGTCCACCACAGGGACGGCAACCATCTCAATAACCCTCAGGATGGCAGCAACTGGGAAAACCTCTGTATCTACTGCCATGATGACGAGCATAGCCGGTCTCTCCTCGCCGATTATCTGCATGGTAACGGCAAAGACAAATAAAACTCCGTTGACGGGATTGATCTTTCGAAATAAGGCAAGAAGAAACCAGGCTGATGGAAGTGTGAATGACACCTCAAAACAACAAAGTTTTAATTTGCCATCACCAAGGATATATACTATAAATATAAAAAATATTAATTACGGCCGCGTGGTTGCTGGTTATCTGCCAATAAATATGAAACGTAAATTATCGGAGATATTTCATGGAAGATCGGGAAATTCTCTTGGTGGACAGGGACAGCGAGGTTCGCAGGCAGGTTGCCGACGTTTTTCGCAAGGAAGGGTATCAGGTCGAGACGACCGATTCGGCAATACATGTGTTTTGTGCTGTGCTGGAAAAGAAAATCCCGGTTGTACTGCTAGGGACTGATTTCGACAAAAAGATGAATCTTCCGGACATGGTCCGTCTGCTCAAGCAGTGTAACAGGCAATTGACCATCATTCTCCTTTCCGACGAAGAATCCCTCCCGCTAGTCCGCACGATACGCCAGGAAGGGATTTTCTACCATGCGCTGAAACCGGCGGATCGCTTCGATACGGAAGAGATCAGGCTTGCGGTGGAATGCGCTTTCAAAAAGCCCGAAAGTTCACATTAGGGCATCATCTGCGGGAAATTTCCCGACGCAATATGCAAAGACAACCACCTCAATAAGCCTCAGGATGGCAGTAACTGGGTAAACCTCTGCATCTCTGCCACGATTACGATCATGCCCGCTTGCTCCTCGCGGATTACCTGCAGGGAAACGGCAAGGACAAGAACCATGTTAAATTTACACCTCTGAAAAATCGCTATTTTAACATGAATTGCATTATGATAACTTCAATCGTATCTACACACTTAAATGTGGCCAAACTATGATTTGAAACACAAACCATACTGCAAAGTGTGCGCATATATCTTTGCCAGCTATGCAAAATTTTCATACCTGATTGTTCAAACTTCCACCTAAAAGACTGCTAACAGGCCGCAAAGGTTGTTTTGCACTAATTGGCACTTTATTTGCTGCGTTATCTTCTTATCAAAATAACAATGACTGGAGTTTATGTGAATAGGAGCTTTGTTTTTGCATTAATATGGGGGCTTTTTATTTGCACGACAGCTCATGCAAAACCTCAGGGCAATTGCGGCAGCAACTGTGTGGAGTGCCACACCCTCTCCCCGGATGAGGCCAATACCATTTTCAAAGAACTCGGCAAAGTAAAGGACGTCAGAATGTCTCCCGTGAAGGGACTCTGGGAGATAGCCTTGGAGAGAGAAGGCAGGCAGGCAGTCGCTTATCTGGATTTCGCAAAAAAGCATCTATTACCCGGACCTGTTTTCGAGCTAGACACAGGAAAGCAAATCACCACGACTCCTATTACGACTACGGAAAACAGAAAAATCGATGTCTCCAAAATCCCGCTTGCTTTCTCGATTGTAATGGGAAATCCGATGGGGAAGAAAAAGCTCTTTGTCTTCACCGATCCCGATTGTCCCTATTGCCGCAAGATGCACGTCGTACTGAAGAAGTTTGAGAAAATTGACTCCGATACTGCCATCTATGTAATGCTCAACCCTTTGGCGATGCACCATGGTGCTTACGAAAAGTCACGTGTTATACTTGCAGGGAAGAGCCTGGAATTGCTTGACAAGGCTTTTGAAGGGAAGGAATTGCCTAAGTCGGGCAAAACGGAAGGCAAGGCTGCCGTGGATGCGATTATAAAGTTTGCCAATGACAATGGCATCTCGGATACACCAACGCTCGTCCTGACGGATGGCAGCATTGTCGTCGGCATGAGGGATGAGGAGACACTGAAGAAAATGCTGGAAGGGAAGTAGACAAAGTCCTACACGAAAGATTCTTGCAAGTATATGTTGTTGGCCCGTAAGGAGGATGTTATGAAAAAATATCTGCATGCCGTCATTGTGTTGATAATAGCGACAGTCATTCTGTCGCTCCCTGCTTTTGCAACCAGAAAAGAAGGGATTACAGGAGTTGTTGAAAAAGTTGATCCGTATAAGATAACCATCGCCAGTAAATCTTACCGGATTGGAAAACAGTTTCGCGTAGTAGTGGTAACAAGGAAAGGAATACACCGGTCTGAGAGCGCTGGACGACAGTACGATGTCAGGGTTGGGGACAAGGTCTCAGCCGTTGTGCTGTATGACGAGATCACGGATATTTACTTGGAGAGGTACTGAACCATGAAAACATACGCGAAAATTATAGTAACTTTCATTCTATGCATGGTAAACAGTTATTCTTTCTTCCCGACACACGCAGATGCTGCCGTGATGAATGACTACTGCAATGTTCCGCCATTTGTCGCTCAGTCTGTCCCGCCATTGGTACTTCTGGAGAACGGCCGCGACCACAAACTATACTACGAAGCATTCAATGAAGCGATGGACCTGGACGAAGACGGCCGCGTGGATATCGGGTACATGCACAACATTGATTACTACGGTTATTTTGACCCTTACAAGTGTTATTCCTATAACAATGCTACCGGCCTTTTCTCACCTGTAGCCACATCAGCCAATAAATTCTGTGCTTCGGGTACTGGTTATTGGAGCGGCAACGTTCTCAACTGGCTTAACATGTCGCGCATGGATGTGCTGCGCAAGGTTCTCTATGGAGGCCACCGCAGCACCGACAGTACAACTTCCACCATTCTTGAACGGGTATATATTCCCGGTGATGCCCATTCCTGGGGGAAGGAAATACCCGGGCAATTATGCGGGAGTGGCTCCATCTACAAAAACACCTGTTACAACAACAGTGACTGTGACACAGGCTACACCTGCCAAGACAAGTCGCAGAACCTGATCGGTATGAATGCCGCGGATCATTCGGTTTGTCCGGCCACCGCAATAACTTGGAGCACTGCCGGCAAAATATTGGTGGCGCAATTCGCACAGGCCGGCGCAGCTACAAGCGGCCCTACCCATGCCGACCTGCTCAATTCCTTCTATACAGATGCCGGAAACAACACTGTGGCTCCATTGTCATTGATTGATATGGCCGCCTCCGGTAATCCCGGCGGAACCTCATCCAAGGTTGAATATATAGATAATTTCAGTGATGGAGCGGTTAACCCGGAAAATATCCAGACAGACAATACGAACCTGCTGGCCGTGACCTCTTTCAAAACAGCAAATGACGATAATGTGACCGGTATCTGGCAGTTTGCCGTTGATGGTGATGATGGTGTCGAGGTCGAGATATTGCCTGCCAATAGACTCCCCACAAACCCGGCGAACTGGATCGTTGCCAATTACTTCGGCGACCATCCGGCCTGTTTTCTGCCCAGCGCAACGACAAGTCCCAATAACAAGGCATTTTGCAACACATCCCAGTCCTCGCAAAATAACGGTTTTTTTAACTCGACACTGACCGGCAAGGTCTGTTCGAGGAAATCATCGGGTAACTGGGTAACCTGCACTGCGGATTCAGACTGTTCCGGCGGCAGGAAATGCGTTGGTGGCGGGATCTCACTGCAAAAAAACACCTCGTACTTCATGATTGTACGTCAGACAAACGGAACAGGTAATGGGGGGGTGAGGGTCTGGTATCGGAAACCTTTAGACGCCTCAACGGCGTGGAGCATCTTTGGCAGCAACGCCGATTTGACCCTCTCTTCTCCCACAATTGCCCCGGGCAATGAGTGCGGTATCCGTTTTAAGTCTTTTGTCGACTTGGCCAACACCACCACCGGCGAGAACAGGCAGCACCTTTTCTGCGGTACGACGCGTTCCGTAGGCGGTGCTCCGGTAATGAGGCTTCTCAAGAATCGCATAGAGCGCAAGTGGAACTGGGCATCAAAAGAACGTCCGGTCTGCGCAGATGTTATGCGAAATGTGGACGACACAGCGGACATCACGCTGTCAGTGGATACCGCCAAGACCGATGTCGCGAAAATCTGGGACTACACGGTCAGGGTAGAGGTCTGCAAGAACACCACTCCAGACAATCGTCCGGCAGACAAGCAGGATGCTTCCGCCAGCGGCAAGGAGACCAACTGCCGCCCCTACAAGTCAGGTGGGACCACAACGTATAAGCCGGCCGGCCTTCTGCAAAAATACGGCGAAGGGTCCGGCGCCAAGGTATGCTCACGTGCCTATTATAAGACGTGTACATCGGATGCAAATTGCACGAATAACGCATCCGCCGTCCCTCCGGTTTTCGATGGTCTCTGCATAGAGCAGGCTCCGTTGTATTTCGGCCTCATGACGGATTCGTATGTAAAGAACCTTAATGGCGGCGTACTCCGCAAAGATATCTGGAGCCTGTCCGATGAGATCAATATGGCTACCGGACAGTTCATCGTACCGGCGACATCATCGGCGGCTGATTTTAACACCACATTTCCACAGGGGGGGATAATTCCGACATTCGAGGCGCTAAGAACGGTGGGCTTCAAGTATGATTCAAACTCATACGAGGATACATCTGCCGGTAATAATGGCGGCTCCTGCGGCTGGATTGTGAACAACCCGCTAGGTGAGGGGAGTTGCAGAATGTGGGGGAACCCGATCGGTGAGATGATGTATGAGGGGTTACGCTACCTTGCCGGGAAGTCCGACCCCACCGCTTCATTTATCGACGCGAGTGCCCAGGACGGTTCCTTGCCGATCTACCGGCAGGACTGGGGTGTCGTTCGCGGCAGCAATAAATTCCGGCCTTACGGCGACAAGGATAAGGCGTATCCCATTTTCCCTTCCTGCTCAAAACCGTTTATGCTGGTAATAAGTGACGAAAACGTGAGCTATGATTCCGACTCGCTTCCGGGCAGCCAGTTCAGCTCCTTTGCTGAAGATGCCGGACTACCCAAGCTGAATATCAATGTCGGCACTCTGACTGATAAAATTGGTGGGCCGGCTGCGAGTGGTGGTGAGGGAATTCAGGGCATGACGGTTTTTGTTGGGGAAACCACGACCCTTAAGGATTTTATGTGTACGCCAAAGACCGTTACCCAGTTTAGCAAGATTCGCGGCCTTTGCTCTGAAGAGCCCACCAAACAGGGGAGTTATTATTCCGCCGCGGTAGCCTATTATGGGAAAACGCTATTTAACGCGAATACCGGCAAACCTAATGTAACCACCTATTCGCTGACACTTTCCTCGCCGGTGCCCAAGATGACAATTCCGGTTAATGGAACGAATGTTACCCTGGTACCGGTGGGCAAATCAACAAGTGGCGGCGGGGTTGAAAACTCATGCTCAAGCAAGTGCACCTTGACCATCAATGCCAAAGGCAGCCTGGTGATCTCGGGGTGTTCGGCCGCAGCAACGTCGTCCACTGCCGGCTCTTTCTGCCCATCAAACCAGATTGTCGATTTTTATGTTGATACAATCCTCTACGATAACAACAACGCACCACCCTATACGGCATCAAACCTGGCGCCGAACATCACCTACGCCAAGTTCAGGATCAACTTTGAAGACGTGGAGCAGGGGGCTGACCATGACATGGATGCCATTTCCACCTATGAGATATGCACAGGCGCCACCTGTTCGCCGGCTATCGCAAGCGGAAAGATCAAGGTCAGTGTGACGTCCGACTATGCGGCCGGCGGGATTAACCAGGCCATGGGCTTCGTTATTTCAGGAACGACCGAGGACGGGACCTATCTGGTAGTTAGGGATTCCGATTCGTCCACCACCTGTACAAGCAACCCGGGTGCTTGTGATCTGCCGCTGGATTGGGATTATACCTTCAATGTTTCGTCTTCGGGTTCTTCTGCAACCCTGTTGCACAGTCCACTATGGTATGCGGCAAAGTGGGGAGGGTTTAACAACATCAACGGCAACAACAGCAACGGCGACTCAGTTCCGGACCTCCAGCAAGAGTGGGACAAGACAGGCTCTGGCGTGCCCGATAACTACTATCTCGTGGTAAATCCCCTGAAACTGGAGCAGCAGCTAGATAAGGCTCTGACGGATATACTGGCGAAGACCTCGTCCGGCACCGCTGCCTCCATCGTCAACAACAGGGGGCAGAGCGGATCCAACATCCTTACAGCCATTTTCTATCCTCAGAAGGACTTCGGCAACAATCAGATACTTAACTGGCTTGGCGATCTGCAGAATTACTGGTACTACTTTGATCCGTATTTATCGAACAGCACAATCCGGGAAGACACGGTTGCTGATGATAACCTCATCCTGACAGATGACTACAAGGTAGATATCCATTTCGATGCATCCCAGAACAAAACCGTGGCTGCAAGATCCAGTGATGACGGAAAAGGGACTTACACAACTCAAGCCACCAAAGAAATTGACGATCTCAATGCCCTCTGGCGGGCAGGAATGCAGTTATACAGCCGTGATTTGACCACTGATACAAGAACGATATACACTCAGACTGACGATCTAACACTCTCTAATTTTACAACTTCCAGCGCATCAACACTTCAGCCGTATCTTGGTGTTGCGGACGTTGCTGCTGCTACAAAAACTATCAAGTATACCCTTGGTTATGATACGCCGAGCGACGCCACACTAAGGAACAGAAGTATAAACTTTAAAGGGGTTACGAAATCGGCAACCACGGGTGTCGGCGTCTGGAAGCTGGGGGACATTATTAACTCGACCCCGAAAATCCAGTCGGGCAAACCACTGAACGGGTATCACCTGGATTACGGCGACTCCAGCTATGCTGTTTTCATCAAGTCGGGCGATTACGTCCACAATACCATGGTATATGCCGGCGCTAATGACGGGATGCTCCATGCCTTCAGGCTCGGGCAGACGACTCCGTTGCCCTCGCCGCATGGAACAGAAATAGCGGAACTGACCAATCCGGGCACAAGCCCGCCAACGCTCGGCAGCGAGGTATGGGCGTTTATCCCCAAGAATGCCCTGCCTTACCTTCAATATCTTAGTGATCCCAATTACGGCCATCTCTACTATGTGGACAACACTCCACTTCTGGTTGATGCCAGTATCAACAAGCCTGGCAGCTGCAGTTCTGCAGATTACTGGGATTGTCCTAAAATAACTACAACATCAGCCGGCAGCCTGAATCTGGGCGGGACAAGCTGGCGAACTGTCGTAGTCGGCAGCATGGGGCTCGGCGGGGCAAGCAGAAAGGCAGACGGGAGCTGCGTCGCAATTACGGGAACTTTGCCAGATACACTAGCCAATTGCGTAAAGACCCCACTCGCAACAAGCGGGTATACGGATTTAGGCCTTTCATCCTATTTCGCTCTGGACGTGACAAACGCGAATAATCCTTCCCTGTTGTGGGAATTCAGCGATCCCGACCTGGGGTACAGCACTGTGGATCCGGTAATCGTCCGTATAAACGGCAAAAAAGGCTCGGGCCCCAATCCCAACGATCCTGACCCAACCAAAAATGGCCGGTGGTTCCTGGTGTTTGGCTCCGGGCCTACCGGCCCGTTGGAACCGGTTTCACACCAGTTTTATGCCAGGTCCGACAAGAATTTGAAGATATTTGTTGTAGACCTGAATGCCAAACCGCCATTTGTGTTAAACACCAATTATTGGGTGTTTGAACCATCAACACCAATAGCCAATGCTTTTTGTGGCTCATTGACCACCAATGGTATCAATGTCGACAAGAAAGCCCAGAATTCAACCAAATATTACGACACCGAGGTCGTTTACATCGGCTATGTCAAGCCGGATACTACGGCAACTCCCAAAACATGGACCGATGGCGGTATTTTGCGACTTGTGACCAATGGCGATACCGATCCAGTTAATTGGTCATTGAGCACGCTAATTGACGGCGTCGGCCCGGTAACGGCATCCATTGACAAAATGTATGACGACAAGGACACAACATCCGGGACCGTGGTACCCGTGTCCGCACTCTGGCTCTACTTCGGCACTGGAAGATTTTATTACAAGAATTCGACCGCCGGTATTGACAGCGCCACCAACACGATGCATCTTTACGGCATCAAGGAGCCCTGTTACTCTGTTAACAATGTTGGTGGAGTCTGGTCAAAAGACCTATCCAGGCACATTAATACGGCTTGTACAGCAGATACATCATATTCGAAATTAACTAAATCTACGCTGACCGACCAGTCTTCCGATACACCAAATGCTACCATGCTGACCGGCAAGAAAAACGGATGGTTTATCGACCTTGACGCATCGACAACTACTTACGCGGCTGAAAGGCTTATTACCACACCGGATGCCAGAACAAACGGCATGGTCGTCTTTACCACTTTTAAGCCAACTGCGGATATCTGCGGCTTTGGAGGTGAGACATTTTTCTGGTTCACTGACTTTAAAACAGGCGGGCCGCCACGCCTGGGGTCGCTCACGGGGAAAATTGTAATTCAGCTTTCCACCGGAGCGATTATCGTTATTGATCTGTCAAAGATTATTGGTGGCGGTGGCGGTGGCGGTGGCGGTGGCGGGACTGGCGGCGTTAGCGATACTCTTTATCGTGGTGGGAGGCAACTCGATGTCGGCGCCGGCAAGCCCCCTACACCAAAGCCCGCGGCAGATTCCCTTAAAACACCTGTCAAGAAGTTATTGCAGATCCAGGAGAAGTAGGATGAACCGGAGAGGTTTTACCCTGATTGAATTGCTGGTGGTTATAGCAATCATCGCTATTCTCTTGACGCTGGGAACGCTTGCTTTCAACCAGTGGGTGCGGAAGTCCCAGATAGAAAGAGAAGTCAAGGGACTTTATTCCGACCTGATGTACATACGGCAGCAGGCCGTGGTCACCGGAATGACTCATCGCATCCATTTCGTGTCGGCAAAAAGCATCATTCTACTGAGGTACAGCTCTGAAGGGGATGCAACGGGCAGACAAATTGAGCAAAAAAGCCTTCCCTTTACAATCTCGAAAAGCAGTCCAACATTCGATGACATCGACTTCAACTCCAGAGGGATGATGGAAGACCCGGAACAAAAATCCATTTGTATCTTTTCCGACGCAGGTCCTGTTCCCGACAGTATTGTCATACAGCAATCGAGAATAAGTCTGGGGAGAATCATTAATCAGGGGAGCGCTACTTGTGATATATCAAACATTACCCTCCAATAACAGGGCATTTACACTGGTAGAAGTTCTGGTTGCGATGCTTATTTTAATGATCGGGCTGCTGGGCATGCTGCAGGTAATCAATCTGGCCATAAGAACCAATCTGCAAAATGAGGTGCGTGATCAGGCAGTGGCAATCGCTGAAGATCGGATGGCGAGAGAAAAGTCGCTTCCGTTCGATAACATAACTGCCACCGGAGAAAAGAACATAAACATTGTTTCAAACATACGTAGTGGATCCGTGAATTATTCCGTTACGTTAAAGGTTGACAATATCGGTAATAGCAAGCAGGTCGACATCGGGGTCATATGGCAGCATAAAGGCGACAACTATGAGCATGTTGTGTCATCCCTGGTATCAGGCCCTCCTACACAGTGAGCCATAATTATTCCGGATTTGTTGATTGCTCATCTTGAAGGAGCAATAAAAGGGCAAATAAAGGTGAACGGATATATGAAAAAAATTTCTGGTGTAAAAAATGCTCAAGGTTTCACCCTAGTTGAGCTTATTGTGGTTATGGCGATTTTCGTAATTGTTATTGGCATAACGGGAAATGCTTTTAACCTGATTATGAAACAGTCGGTTCTCCAGTCAAAAACTGCAGAAAGTAACATCGAAGGGGTAATCGGTCTGGAAATCATGCGCAGAGACTTGGTCTCCGCCGGCTTCGGCCTGCCGTGGAGTTCCCCTCTCAGTTACCTGGAAGCGGCTGCTTCGGAAGCATTGTCGAACGTATACAATGATGATGCGTCCACAACGCCTATGTTTCCTAGAGCCGTTTGCGGAGGCAACAATCTTACGCCCGGTGATTCAACTCAGTTGTTGGACGGGACCGATTATCTAGTTATCCGAGCGACCTCCGTAGGGTCGACTCAAGCCGCCCAGCATTGGAGCTATATGAATTATACCGGAATGGTAAAACCAAGTCCGGTGCTGCCTAAATCATGGTCAAGCGAAAACCTGAAGGATACCGATCAGGTAATTGTGGTCAGTATGAACTTGACCGGGGAATTTTCCAAGGACCTGGTTGTAAACGGGGCCAGTTTCTCTACGACTTACGGTGCCCTTGGCAATTTTGAACCACAGCAAAAAAAGTTAACTCATTATGTCTACGGTGTGAATTCCCAGGATCCCGGTATTGCTTCGTTACGTATGCCCTTCAATCGGGCCGACTATTACGTGAGAAGACCCGCCGTCAGCGAGTCGGTCAAAATCCCGAATCGTTGCGCCCCCAATACGGGCATCCTGTTCAAGGCTCCGGTCAGCCAAGTTGACGGTACTTTGGGGACCAATGAATTGCCACTTCTGGACTGTATCGCCGATATGCAGGTAGTTTACAGCCTGCAATCGGCCAGTAACGGAGTTGTCACCGATACCGACACACTTATCGATACGTCAACATTACAACCTCTTACCGCCGCTCAAATCCGAACTGAGTTGAAAACAATCCAGGTATATGTTCTTACACATGAAGGGGGGAAAGACCAGAGCTATACCTATCCAAACCAATATATTGCAGTCGGGCCAAGCGCAGATGGAATAAATACGGGTTCCGGCCGGAAATATGACCTGAAGACCAGCATCGGTACTGGGTGGCAACAATTCCGCTGGAAGGTGTACCGAATGATAGTAAATCCCTCAAACCTGAACATCTCTTCACAGTAGGTGATATTATGAACTCTCTCCGTAACGAGCGGGGAATAGCCCTCGTAACTGCTCTCATGCTGACATTGGTGTCGCTTGTGATGGTCATGGCTCTTATGTATTTTATTGAAACAGGCACTAGGGTCTCCGCCGCAGGCAAAAGGTATCAGAATGTACAACAGGCTGCATACGGCGGGGTTTCGCTGACAGTTAACGAACTTATCCCAAGACTGGAAAATGCCATATTCGGCAATTATTCAACTGGCTCGCAATCAGGAATTCAGTTATTGAAAGCCGATTATGCAGGTCTCAACCTCCCTGACCTCGGATGCCTGAAGCAGAAGCTCAATACTTCATCTGAAACCTGGAGTGCTGCTTGCAGTAAAAGTCTTGACCCGAAGAGTTCTCCGGACATGACTTTTCTCTTGCAGGCCACCCTTAGCAATACCCTTCTGCCACCGCAGGGTTATGTTGTATACACCAAAATTGTCGATACGCCTATTGTAGGCAATACCGACCCAGCTAATTTGAGTAACTTGCGAAAGCCAGAAAATGTAAATGAATCTAATCAAGTAGAAGGTAATGGTGTTACCATACCAACTACATATCGTATCGAAATCAGAGCAGAAAGACAGCAAAATCCCCAGGAGAGGTCAAATTTATCGGTAGTATATTCATATTAACTGGAAAGAATAATTCAATATTGGTTCTAATTTGCAGTGGAGAAAAACAGCCACAGCCAATTTCTTAAATTATTAGTCGATGTTCTATAAAGGTTTCCCTGCACTATACACATTTGAGCATCGTCGTTTCTCACTTATATCTTCACCCAGTTCCCGCCATCCCACCTGTACATCTTATAGCCGAAATCCGAGTTGTTCATTGTCAGCGCCATGGCTGCGCCTGAGGCTGACATGATATAGACCGCTCCTCCGTTTCCAGTCAGGTCGGGATTGCAGACGCAGGTATTGTTTGTGGTGAATGAAATGCCGTCGGGGGCATTTGCCAACCCTTTGATGGGGCCGTAATTTCCGTGACTGAATTTCAGGCCGCCACCTTTGTCGGCCAGCCGGAAGGAACGGACAACAGGGTCGTCGGGGGTGTTCCATTTGTTATCCGCACCCCTGCCGGATACAAGTGAAATAATGCCGTCAGTTGTATTGAAGGTTATCGCATAGTACTTTTCATTAGACAAGGCATTCTGTTTCGCCTCCTTGATCATCCCGGTAATCGCATATATTGCGGCCTTTACGCAACACCCGCCATACAAGGCGCTCGTTGCCGGAATCGCTACGGCGCTGATAATGCCTATTATCGCAATCACAGTCAGCAGTTCCACCAAAGTGAAACCGGCTTTCATCGCCCCACTTTCTCCCCAAAATACTGACATTCCGAAGGCAGGCATTTTCATGAAATCCGCCCTTTTTGCCACTGATTTTTCGAGAATGCTCCGATGCGGTTGAAGTTTACATACTCCAAGGAATGTGCCAATCCGAAAACCAGATTTAAACTCAATGATTCCAAGGTGTTGAAAAGATGCTCTCCAGCTTCTGGAGTTTATTCCGTTGTAAACAAAGTTTACGCAATCAGCTCAAACCTCCACGGCGCGGCTCAGGGCAAGGTCCTTGCGGGCTGGTAAACTAAGTTTACATCGTAAACTTTGTTTACGGAATCATGGTGATTTCCGAGCGTGAGAAGTTTGCGGTTGTCTCTTCGAACGGAGAGAGTGAGGGATCTGTGATAAAAATCACATTTTATCTGGTGAAGTGTCGGGGAAAGTGTGCTAAATATTAATAAGCATCAGATTGGGATCGAGGTTAAAATTTTAGCTCAACCGGAATTGCGAGGTGACCATATGGGAGATGCAACCAACAGAATCAACCCATGGGAGATGGTGCAGGCGCAGATAGACAAGGCGGTTAAGCATATCGACTGCGATCCGAGCATGATAGAGAAGCTCCGTTACCCGGAACGGTCGCTGCTGGTTTCGGTTCCTGTGCGGATGGATGACGGCCGCCTCAAGGTGTTCAAGGGATACCGGGTTCAGCACAGCACCGTGCGCGGCCCCGGCAAGGGAGGTATCCGTTACCACCCGAGCGTTGCCCTGGATGAAGTGACCGCTCTTGCCGCCTGGATGACCTGGAAGTGCGCAGTGATGAACATCCCCTTCGGTGGAGCCAAGGGGGGGGTGGAGTGCAATCCCGCGGAACTCTCCATTGGGGAACTGGAACGCCTCACACGCCGCTACACCGCCGAAATCATGAGTTTTATCGGCCCCGACAGGGACATCCCTGCCCCGGACGTGAACACAAATCCCCAGATCATGGCCTGGATGATGGACACCTATTCGATGCAGATGGGGCACGCCGTCCCCGGTGTGGTGACCGGCAAGCCGATCGCCATCGGCGGCTCCGAGGGGCGCAGCGAAGCGACCGGCAGGGGGGTGGTCTATATGATCATCGAGGCGGCAAAGAAACTGCGGATCAAGCTGGATGGGGCAACAGCGGTGGTGCAGGGGTTCGGCAACGTGGGGAGTTCCGTTGCCAGGAACCTCTCCAGGGAAGGGGTGAAGATAATCGCCATCAGCCGCAGCAAAGGTGGGTATTATTGCGAAGCAGGTATAAATCCCTTTGAACTGCAGCGCTATTTCGCCGATCACAACGCCTTTGAAGGATTTCCCGGATGTGACATGATAACCAATGAGGAACTCCTTGCCCTCAAGTGCGACATCCTCGTTCCGTCCGCCATGGAAAATGTGATCCACAAGGAAAACGCCGGCAGGGTGCAGACACGCATCCTGGCCGAAGGGGCCAATGGCCCGGTAACCCCCATTGCCGACGAGATCCTCTACGACAAAGGGGTCTTCATTCTCCCCGACATACTGGCCAACGCCGGAGGTGTGACCGTCTCCTACTTCGAATGGGTGCAGGATCTGCAGAACTACTTCTGGAACGAGGCGGAGATCAACAACAAACTTCGCCAGATCATGACCGCATCATTCAAGCAGGTAATGACCATCTCGGAGAAGAAACGGATCGACAACCGCACCGCCGCCAATGTGCTGGGAATAGGCCGGGTAGTTGAAGCCTCCCAGCTCAGAGGGCTATATCCTTGACGACAAAGGCCATTTTTCGCATACACCTGAAGGGTCACAGACATTTCGACGTTAATACCAGAGCCTCAACAGCATAGATATATCTCTCCCTTCCTCCGCGTCATCCGCGGTGAATAGTTTCCAGGTTTTGACCGTGCCCGAATCTCCAACCATCATCGAAGTTGCAATTCCCCTCCACATCGAGACCATTTTCCACTACCTGGTCCCCGAACGTCTCGCGCCCCTGGTCCGAACAGGGAAACGGGTACTGGTACCGTTCGGCAGACGAAAGCTTACCGGCTACATCATCGGCAAAGCCGGGATTGCTGACGGAGATCTACGGGAGATCATCGACATTCTTGACCAGGAGCCGCTCTTCACGGCAAAAGAGCTGGAATTCCTGCGCTGGACCGCGGGGTATTACCTCTATCCGCTTGGGGAAGTCCTGAAGGGGGCGCTCCCCGCGGGGATCAACATTGAAAGCCGCAAGAAAGGTGCGCTGACAGAGGATGGCGTATGCGTTAAGGAAGAGGTGTTGACCGGTGGAAAACAGGTCAAAACAGCCGTTTTCTACAGGCCGACCGGAGCATTTCCATCAGGGAATGCGCTTAAGGGAAAGCGGGCGCTTCTGGTCGAATTTCTGAAAGAGGCGGGCGAGGCCCCGGCGGCGGTCCTGCGCAGGGAATGCGGCGCTGACTCCGCGATGCTGAAGGGGTTGCAGGAGCAGGGATACATTTCCAGGGAAGAGCGCGAAGTTTATCGCGACCCGTTTCGGGAAGTGGTTTTCGAGCATGACCAGCCACTCAACCTGAACATGACACAGGAAGATTCGCTGACCCGGATAATCGCTTCCGCCGATAAGGGCAGCTTTGCACCGTTCCTTCTCCATGGCGTGACCGGCAGCGGCAAGACCGAGGTTTACCTCCAGTCGATCTCCCACATCCTTACCCTGGGGAGGACCGCACTTGTGCTGGTTCCGGAGATCGCGCTCACCCCGCAACTGGTGACGCGTTTCAAACGCCGATTCACCTGCGGCATAGCTGTCCTCCACAGCGGGCTCTCCGACGGTGAGCGCTTTGACGAATGGCGGCGCATCAGGCGCGGCGAGGCGGCTATCGTCATCGGCGCCCGCTCCGCAATTTTCGCCCCGCTGGAGCGGATCGGCATGATCGTTGTGGACGAGGAACATGACGCCTCCTACAAGCAGTCGGAAGGGCTCCGCTACAATGCGCGGGATTTGGCGCTGGTGCGAGGGAAGATGGAGCATGCATGCGTCATTCTCGGCTCTGCTACACCGCTGGTGACGACTTTTCACGCCGCGCAAGGGGGGAAGCTCGATTATCTGCATCTCCCGGCGCGGGTCCGCGACCTCCCCATGCCCGTTGTGGAACTCATTGACGGACGCGGCCGGAAAGGGGAGACCTTTCTCCCGGAGATGAAAGCTGCTCTGGAGAAAAACATCAACCAGGGGGGGCAGGCGCTCCTCTTTATCAATCGCCGGGGTTTCGCCACCTTTCTCATCTGCGCAGAGTGCGGCCATGTCCTGAATTGCCCTAACTGCTCAGTCACCCTTACCTATCACCGCCGCAAGGAACGCCATTTCTGCCATTACTGCGATTACTCCATTCCCGCGCCATCCCTTTGTCCGGCATGTCAGAGCCAGGAGATCACACTCCTGGGAAGAGGGACTGAACGGGTCGAAGAAGAGGCGAGGGCGCTTTTTCCTGCTGTCCGGATCAGCCGGATGGACAGGGACACGACCAGGGGGAGGGGAGGGCATGCCCGAATACTCAGGGGGCTTGAAGACGGCAGTATCGACATCCTCATTGGCACACAGATGATCGCCAAAGGCCATGATTTCCCTGGAGTTACGATGGTGGGTGTTGTCTCCGCGGATGCAACTCTGAATCTCCCCGATTTTCGCAGCGCCGAGCGGGCATTCCAGCTTATAACCCAGGTAATGGGGCGGGCGGGGCGGGGAGACACGCCGGGGCGGGTGGTGGTGCAGAGCCTTGCCCCTGAGCATTACGCGATCACCCGGGCAGTATCCCATGATTTTGCCGGTTTTTATGCCGAGGAGCTGGAGTTCCGGCGCGAAGCCGGCTATCCGCCGTTTGCGCATCTGGCCGCGCTTCTCTTCTCCGGCAACAGCGCCGCCGAGGTGGAAAAAGTGGGAGGAGAGGCTGCCCGGCTCTTGTTTAAGACCAAACAGGATATTAAAACCAGGGTCGAAATCCTGGGACCGGCAGCAGCACCCCTGTCAAAGGTCCGCGGCCGCTACCGGTGGCAGATTCTCCTGAAATCATCGGTCCGCAAGGATCTTCACCGCCTCCTCGCCACTTTCAAAGAAAAGCTGAAGCTGCCGGCAGTTGTGCGGCTCTCCATCGATGTTGACCCGGTTGATATGCTCTGACGGGAAAAATTCAACCCTATCAAGATCCCCTCCCCTCAAATCAACCTCCCTTCAGACTATGCGATCCATTCCATGCGGAAAAAAGTCTCAATTCGAGCCGCCTTATCTTGCATGCGGGAAATTATCCAGTACAATTTAATTCCAACAGGTTCTTATGGCAGTAGACATTTGATCGGTTCTCTCTGCTGCATCTGCTGACAAAGATGTCAGCAAAATGGGCCTGATAGTCAGGAGGAAACAATGGCGAAGAAGCCGTATATCGACCAGGATACCTGCATTGCTTGCGAACTTTGCGTCGCAACTGCCCCCGAGGTGTTCCGTATGAACGACGAAAATCTGGCGGAAGTTTTCGATCCCCTGGGAGCCCCCGAAGAGATGATACAGGAGGCGATCGACAATTGCCCGGTGAACTGCATTTCTTGGGAATAATCACCAGCTATCTACGAGGAAAATATGTCATCGCTTGAAAATGAAATGGCTCCAGCTTTCAATCTGGCGGGGAGCGACGGTAAAATGCACGGACTGGGAGAGTATACGGGAAAGATTGTCGTACTCTATTTCTATCCCAGGGACAACACGCCCGGGTGTACGAAAGAGGCATGCGGTTTCCGTGACCTGAAGCCGATGCTCGACACCATGAATGTCGTCCTCTTCGGTATCAGCAAGGACAGCATGACGTTCCACGATAAGTTCATCAGGGATTTCGGCCTTCCGTTCACCCTGCTTTCCGATCCGGATGCCGTCATGATGCGGGCCTACGGCGCATATGGTGAAAAAGTGCAGTACGGCAAGAAGAGCATGGGGACGATCCGCTCGACCGTCGTCATCGGTTCGGACGGGACTGTAGTGAAGCATTGGCGGAAGGTGGCCAAGGCGGAATCGCACCCCCAGGATGTTCTGGATTTCCTCAGGAACCAGGCGAAGGGGTAATGGCAAGATCGTGAACCGCTCCACAACATGGCAACACCGGAACTCAGGCAAAAGCTAAATGGAAACGAAAGGCGCAACATACATTATTCGCTGCCCAGCTTGCGGCACGGCCAACCGGGTCCCTGCTTCGAGCGAGGGGGAAGCGGGGAAATGCGGTGAATGTCACTCTCCCCTTCCGCCTCTCTATACAAGACCGGTCCCGCTGACGGATAAGAGTTTCGACGGTTTCGTGCAGAGCTACAAGGGGACGGTCCTGGCGGAATTCTGGGCCCCTTGGTGACCCCATTGCATCGAATTTGCACAGGTTGTGCAAGAAGCAGCAAGGGATATGGCGGGGAAGGGAGTCAT
>JBGQDJ010000005.1:0-21452 GCA_041495805.1 Geobacteraceae bacterium | reverse complement strand
CCTGCTTCAACACGATAGTGACAAGTTGACGCGCCGACTCATCATCCTCGACAAGGAGTATAGTTTCCGTGCCCCTGGTGGGGGTTTCCTTTCCTGGCTCTATTTCCTCTATCTGCACTTCCGATGAGATGAGCGGCAGGTAAATTTTGAAAGTAGTTCCGATGCCTGGCTCGCTGTAGACATTAATATACCCTTCATGATCCTTAATAATAGCGTACACGACAGCCATACCCAGCCCCGTCCCTTTATCCACCTCCTTTGTCGTGAAAAAGGGCTCAAAGATCTTTCTGCGTGTTTCTTCATTCATCCCTTCGGCACTGTCCGATATGGTCAGCAGCGCATACCTGCCCGGCTTTCCGTATCCGTGGCAGGAGACATAGTCATCTCCAATTGTTATCTGTTCAGTGGCGATTACGAGGTTGCCGCCTCCCGGCATGGCGTCCCTTGCGTTTGTGGCAAGGTTCATCAGTACTTGTTCCAACTGATGCGTGTCGGCATAGACAACAAGCGGCTCACCATTCAGCGCCATACTACAGATAATATCCTCGCCGATGATCCGCACCAGGAACTTTTCCACGATGCTGACGATCTCGTCCAGGTCAACCGGCGATTTTTCACTCACCTGTTTTCTGCTGAAGATAAGGAGGTCTTTAGTGAGCTTTGCGGCCCGGTCGGCTCCCTCAAGCATATGCTCGATATTCTCCCGTAGAGGATCGTCCGGCCCCATATTCAATTGCGCCATGTAGCCGTAACCGACGATCGCGGTAAGGATATTGTTGAAGTCATGGGCGATGCCACCGGCAAGGGTGCCGATCGATTCCATCTTCTGGGCCTGGCGCAACTGGGCTTCGAGTTTTCTATGCTCGGTAATGTCACGTATAACCTGGATAACGCTTTCGACCTTTCCTGACTCATCACAAATCGGCACTGCCCTCAGTTCCAGGAGCCTTCCATCGGGTGTCGCGAAATTCCCTTCCTCGAATTCGCCTGAGTGGAAGCTCCTGGCAGCAGGGCATGGAACACAGGGCTCATTGAACTCCCAGAATGCCTGATAACAGCAGCTTCCTTTCAATTGAGCTTCATCACCCTTTACCATTTCCGACATAGCGTGGTTGGCCCAGATGACCCTGAGGTCCGGAGCGATCTGCACAATTCCGTCCGGCAGGTTATCGAGAAGCGCATTGAACTCCAGAGATATCCTGCGGTATTTTGCCTCCGATGCGCGCAATTCCTCTTCCATACGCTCGCTTTCCCGGAGCAGCGCCCATTCGCGCAGGGCACGCACCACGGTGTGAGGCATTGCTGCAAAAGCCTCCTGCGACTTGACGACGTAATCGAGCGCACCCGATTTCAGCACTTCCACCGCTGTCTGCTCATTGCCATGGCTGGTCATGATCAGGATAGGGAAAGGGCGGGATTCCGTGGGAGATTCCAGTATCTCAAGCGCGCTGCCGTCAGGCAGGTTCAGGTCCATCAGTGCGATGTCCGGGGGATTGGATGCCATCATCAGACGATATTCCATTAATGTGCCTGCCACCTGGATCGAAGCTGTTGAGCCTGCTTTTTTAAATGCGCGGCTGATAGCTTCGGCATGGGCCAACTCATCCTCCACAATCAGTATCCGCGGGTTTATTATTGCCACTTGAGTCACCTCAACGCTTCAATAGGGCTTCTGATTCCATGCCAGCCAGTAATAGCCGAGCATGTCCATCAATTCCACAAAATGTTCAAATTCGACCGGCTTGACCAGATAGCTGTTGGCATGGCTGTCGTAAGCCCTGGCCACATCCGCTTCCGCGGCCGATGTGGTCAGAATCACCACCGGGATGCGGGTGAGATCGGGATCGTCTTTAATGGTTTTCAGCACTTCCATGCCATCCACCTTGGGGAGCCGCAGATCGAGCAGTATGATGTCCGGCCTTGGCGCCACTGCCGGATCGCTGTATCCGTTTCGGCAATAGAGGTAATCCAATGCCGCCTGGCCATCTTCAACATGCTCCATCCTGTTGGCAACCCTGGATTTTTTTAAATTTCTGCGCACGATTTCGGCATGGGCCGGGTCGTCCTCAACAAGCAAAATGACAATCGGTTCTCCGTTCATATTTGTTCTCCTCTGGTTTGCCTGGAAATCGCCCCCGGCAGGGTGAACCGGAAACAGGCCCCCTTACCAATCTCGGATTCCACCCGGATGGCGCCATGATACAACGCAACGATCCTCTTAACCAGCGCCAGGCCAAGCCCTGTTCCCTCTGTCTTCGGGTCGAGTTTCTCGAAAAGGCCGAAAATCTTCTCTTTGTAGCGCGGGTCTATCCCTATCCCGTTGTCACGCACGAAAAAGAGTGTCTCCTCTCCGTCCCTCTCAACTCCAACTTCGATGAGCGGCGATTTTCGGTCGCCCAGATACTTGACGCTATTCTCGATCAGGTTCTGCCATATCTCCACCAGGCGCTGTCGGTCTCCATGCAGGGATATGGCCGCATCATCAACCTTTACCTCCACGCAGTTCTCCGCAATGCTTCCGGCCACGGCGTTCAGCGCATCTTCGACCAGTTCATTAAAGGTGACGTTCACAGCGGGATTCACCACCCTGCCGACGCGGGACATCTCAAGAAGTTCATCGAGCAGGCGCCCCATCTTGTCGGCCGCGGTCCGCATGTAACCGATGTCCTTCCCGATTTGCGCCTCGTTCGAGTCGCTCATATCCTGTTCCAGGTAGCCGAGAAAGGTCTTTATTGTCACGAGCGGACTCTTGAGATCGTGCGAAACAGTATACGTAAACCGTTCCAGTTCAGCGTTCTTCTCCTCAATTTCCTTTTCCTTTTTCTTGCGATCGGTGATTACATCGAAAACCGCCACGAAGTATTCTTTCCCGGGGCTGTAAACGGAGATGGAGAACCACATCTTCAGCGCCTCGACGAAAATCTCGATCCGCTCGGGCTCCCCGGTCCGGGAGACCCTGCCGTAAATCTCCAAGAGCTTCTGATCGCTCTCTCGAATCCCGGGGATTACTTCCGTAACTCTCTTCCCCTCGACATTTTTCAATCCTGTTAATGTTTCAAAGGCGCTATTAACATTAAGATAGATGAAGTCATGGGGAACATTCTCGACAAATATCATCCTGCAATACGCAAGGCCTTCAAGCATATTATCGAACAGATTATGATAAAGCTTCTCGCTCGCTCTCAGCCCATCCTCGGCCCGTATGCGCTGTGCTATCTCATTTTGCAGGTTTTCGACAGAGGTGTATGATTCCTTAAGCTTGGCCGCCATGTTATTGCTCGCCAGCGCCAAGCCGGAAAGTTCATCATCCCCCTCCACGCCGATGCGATAAGCTAGATTACCAGACCCTATTATCTCAACTCCCTTGCCAAGCGCTTCTATCCGTTTCGTAAAAATCCTGTTGATCTCAGTTGAATTTATAATGATCGCAATAACTCCACCGGCAATGGCCATGATAATTAATAAAAATCCTCTGTCACGCGCGGTTGTTCTTTTTATCAGGGCTGATTCATATAGCCTGTTAATGCTGTCATTCACGGCATAGGCCTTCAAAAATACCTGACCGATCAGCCTCGAATCAGCCTCGGTAAAATTGATCCCCTTATTGGAACTGCTCTTTCTTTTCTTCTGTTCCTCCAAAAAATGAGAGAATGAAGTAAACGTGGCGTCAAAATTCTCCCGCGCCTCTTTCAGCAGTGCTTGCTCCTCGCTGCCTGAAATAGTTTTTGAAGCGGACTCCAATAATCCCCTGAGGGTCTCGGACTTTGCATACCACTGGGTTCGCGCGCGCTCTTCCTGATTAAGAAGGTAATCGTCCCTCAAGATGATCCTCTCAAAGGCAACCTTCCGCATTTCAGCAACCCGGTCCATATTCCTGGTTGCCACGGACATCTCCCGGAATGACCAGTCAAGGGAAAGCAGTATGAGGATGAGGACGCTTAAGGAGATGAAGGTGTTGAGTCTCAGCCTCTTCTTGATTTTCATGATTCTATCTCCCTACCGGAGTATACTTACAGCCTCCGGCTTGACCGCCAGGAGACCGTCCACGTATATGAAATCGAGATAGTTGGGCATATCCTTGCGGGCGGTCAAACCCTTCTTCAGCACCCATCGCGTCTGGTCCTCAAGGTCCACCAACAGGGCCTGGTCCAGCTTTACCCTGGTCGTGAAAATGGGCCAAATTTCGTCAATCAATGCCTTGTCCACTTTTATGAAGCCGGCCACAATGAGACGCGCTTCCTCGGGGTTCAGTTGCACAAATGTCTCTGCCCTGACAAGTGCCCGAAGGGCTTTCTTTACGGTTTCGGGATGCTTCTTGACAAAAACCAGCATGGCGGCAAGGCAGATCTTCTCGGTGTAGATTGACTCGCCGAAGAAGACGGTGCCTTTGTTTCCCAGTTCTTTATTCAGCAGGTTAAGGGTGGGGTTAAATGTCGAGACCGCATCAACCCTTCCCGTGCCGAGCGCCGCCGCCATCTCGTCCGGCTTCATGTCTATTATTTTGACTTTCTCCCTGTCAATGTCATGGGCAAGCAGGAATACATCCATAAAGAAATCAGCACTAGTCCCCAGCGGAACTCCGATTTTTTTCCCTTTGAGATCAGCGGGCTTTGCAATGCCCCGGTCCTGCCTCGCGACAATGGCTTCATCCCTGTTCGAAGTCTGGATTACCGCGAGGGTCTCAATCCGTTTGCCGTTCATTATCGCAAAGACTATCGGCGTATCCGCCGCAGTCGCCAGGTCCGCTTTTCCCTCGATAACCGCGTTGAGCGCGAGTTTTCCGAAGGGATGAGGCTGAGGCGTTGCATCCAGTCCCTCTTCCACAAAATAACCCCTGGCAAAAGCGATATAGACTAGAATTGCATTTGCAGCGGTCGAATAGGCAATGGTGATCTTTTCCGGCGGTCCGGAAACCTTTGGCTGCTTCTCGCAGGATGTACAAAAGATTAACGACAGAAATAGCAGGGGCAGAATAAAGACACTTCTCAATGAAGAACTTAAACCTTTGTTGACTGGATGTAACATCTCCCCCCCTGAACATGTAACAGCGAATCATGATCCCGACATGGCTTGCCCGCATTGCTTGATGCGGGAATGATGATTGCAATAATTACAGCTAGTTAATGGAAAAGGCCGGCGGGTTATTATATGTGAATTTATGGTGGATGCAAATAAGGCAGAAACGCCCGCTTTCCTCGATTTCCTTTAGACAGATCAGCGTCATCAGGTCATGCGCCCGGTATATTACTTGTCGAAACACCTTTCACCAGGAACAAAAAAGGTTTTAATGTGATACTATATCACAATAACTTATGAATACCACTAGCTTGGGGTCAATTTTTGCCAGGTTCACTGCGTTCACAACGGCGTGCAATGACGGCAGTGCAAAGGAGGATATCCTGAACCAGATGGAGTTCCTTGAGGATTATACCCGCGATCAGTTCAAGGATGAGGAAAAGACATTGATTGAGGCGAATATCCCGACCTTTACATTCAACAGAAATACCATAAAATGTTGTTGGATGAGCTCGCGGAACTAAACAGGAGAATATATATGATTGAAGAAGAAGGCTACGACTTCAAAAAGACAATAACCATGGGGGAAGTTCGGGTTCTTGATATCTGCCGGGAAATTGAGCTCATGAATGAACAGCTTTATCTCTATTTTGCGGATCTGTTCTCGGAGAACAGGGAAGTGACTGCTCTATGGGTAAAAACCGCCAATGAAGAAGCAAATCATGCGAAACAGTTCGAGCTTGCCATCAAACTAAAAAATGAGATGCTGGAGTCGGTCTCAATGGACGCCTGGGTGGTTGACGCTGCATCCAAGTATGTTCGCACACTTCTTGAGAGTGTTAAAAAGAGCCCCCCAAGCCTGCCTGATGCAGTTCAGCTGAGTATAAAGCTGGAAGAACATCTGACAAAGCTGCACATGGATTGTATCGCAATTTTCACCGATGAAACGCATAGAGAGCTGTTCACCGCAATGATGGCCAACGACAACCGTCATTTGGAGTCTCTACTGGACGCACAAAATAAATATTCAACGGCCACGCACCCCTGATATCCCGCCTCATCCCCCTTATCCGACCCGAGCAGATTTATAATTGTACATTTGAATACATCTTCTGGAGGAAACTGCATTTGCGGCCTATTTGATCAGGGCGGTTCCAGCCAGCCCCGGCAGGAGCTTTACGATGCCACGGGTGAAAAATTCCACGGCGATTGCCGCCAGGAGAAGCCCCATCAGGCGGCTGGCGATGCTGAGGCCGAGCACCCCGATGAAGCTCCCGATCCGGTTGGCGGCGCGAAGTATCAGCCATGTGATGAGTGCTGCCAGAAATATGCAGAGGATGATCATGGACTTGTGAATCCAGCTCGGGGAAAGGTTTGCATAGATGATGACAGTGGAAATGCTCCCCGGACCGGCGAGGAGCGGGACGCTCAGGGGGACCACTGCGATGCTTTCCATGTCGGCAACCGGCTCTCCTTCTCCAACACCCTTCCCTTTCCCAGACATCATGCCGATGGCCATCAAAAGCAGGAGGATGCTCCCCCCCACCTGAAAGGATGCCACAGTGATCCCGAAGAAAGAGAGAAGAAGCTCGCCGATCAGGGCGGTAACGGCGAGGACAGTGCCGACCGAAAGGCCGATGGTGCGGGCAGTATGCCTCCTCTCTTCCAGGGAGGAACCGCCGGTCAGGGCCAGGAACATGGGGATCGCACCCCAGGGGTTTAGTATGGCCAGGAGAGCTGTGAATATCTTCATATACTCGGACCATTGCAGCATGGAATCTTCCTTTCTCAGCAGGCAAACGCAGGCGTAACCCGCATATTCCCGGGAAGCTAAGGCTCAGGGGATCAGAAATACTCCGCCAGACCCGCCTCTATCCTCTCATATTGGCGGATTTCACGGGGCATGGACTCTTCATCCCCGCGCAGAATCGCATCCACCTCTACCGGGCAAAGTTCAACCTGCCCGCTGACCGGCTGCCTTACAACGGCGATACGTCTTCCGGAAGCGAGGTGTATTTCCCTCTGCCTCGATGATGTTGAGAACCAGGAGGCAAGGGCGGCCTCATGGTAGCTCACCGCCACCTTCTCCGTCACTCCGCGCAACAGAGACCAGAGCCGCGGTGAAAAGAAGACCCCCTCCCCTCCCGGTTCCATCTCCCACAGGCCTTCACTGCCAGACGCAGCGGTGAGTGTCGTGCAAAGCCCGGCAACAAGGGACGGTGCACCGCTGACTGACAGGGAGCGGAGATAACCGCTTTCGGTGGTCTCCTCGTGACCGCTTCCAGCCAGCAATGCGGCCCGTCTCCGGTTCGCGGCGCGCTGGAAACGGCGCTTGTAGGGGAAAGAACAGTAGTTGACAGGTAGTGCTATCCGGTTTTCCAATGCATGACGGACAAGGCGCAGGGCCGCAAGCTCCGATTCGAGAACCGTCACCTTTTCTCCATGGACAAAGGTGTAGCCGCGGTTGCTGAGGTTTTTGAAATTATGGGGGGTAAGGCGAAGCTGATGGAGATTGAGGTGGTTCACACCCGCATCGGCCATCTCGCGGAGCTTTTCCTTCATTAGCGCGAACTCCTCCGGCACCGCCGGGATCTCCACTGTTACCGTCGGGAGTATCCCCACCGCAATTTTCAACTTTTTCAGATTGTAGCGGGTTGCGCCGATGTCGAAGCGGATTTCGTCCAGACCTGCATCGCGCAGCCTGCGGCAGGTTTCGGCGGTCAGAAGCGTCCCGTTGGTATAGAGCCATATGTGTATGCCGTCGCCGCACCTCTTCCGGATAGCGGTCAGATACTCCAGGGTACGCTCCGGTGTGAGGAGCGGCTCTCCGCCGCTCAGGCTCGCCCCGCTGAAGTTGAGTGCGGAAAGGTAGTCGGCGTAATCATCCGCGGAAGCAAAGGGAATGCCGTTGGTTTGGGGCGCGCCGGTCTGGTACTGGGAGGAGGGGCAGTAAAAACAGTCGCAGTTGCAGCGGCCATTGATAAAGAGGCACGACCAGCTCCCCCCCATGCATGCCCGGCAGCCGGGCGAAAGGCCTCGACAATCGACCTTGGTCCCTTTGCAGCCAAACTCCGCCCGGCTGGAGAGCCAACGGAGAAGGCCGTCGCGCTCCTCTGTAAGGGCCTCCGCCTGTTCCGTAGAGGGGAATGTGAGGGAGTCGTAGCTGTAGCCGTACTCGCGGATATTTCCCTCGATCAGTTCTTCCTTCAAGGATGATTTTTCGTTCATATGGGTCACGATGTGGAAAAATCCCCTTCCCATTCCCTGACGAACTCGCGAAGTTCCGGAAAGAAATTCTGAAAATCGTCGTGAAGGGCAGAATAATGCCTTTTCAACTCTCCCCCCCCCTCTCCCATCCTGTTGAGTCTTGTGGAGCGGGCCGACATCCGTCCAAGGGCTCGGCTGATCCCGTCTATTTCAAGGTACGAAGGGAGGAGTTCGGAAAATATGTATGGGATAAGAGCTCGCAGACGTTCCGGCAGGTAATCCCTGTATTCTTCCATAACACGGCGGGTATTGGCAAGAAAGCGGGGGAATGGAATGTCACCATACTCTCCCCAGCATGTTGCCAGGAAATGGTCGTAGAAAAGATCCACCAGCACCCCCCGGTAATGGCCGAAGGATGGGTCGATCCGCCTTTTGCTCAGGAGAAAATGCCGGTTCCGGCCGCTGAAGGAATCGATGCTGCGGTGGAGCTTGATCCCCAGTTCGATGCGGACTGGATAGCGCCCTTCCAGTCTCCCCTTGACAAAGTCACCCAGCAGGTTGCCGACAAGGAGTTCGTTGTCATTGCCTGACAGATAGAGATGGGCCAGAAAATTCATTGTCGTTCCGTGCTGTTTTCTTGATCCACCCGGCTCCACGTTGCAGCCATGAAAATCCGGCGAAAGGTGAAATATATCGGGCCATGGGGCCATATCGTGGCCAGTTTTTCCCGGTAGCTGTTGAGAAACAGAGGATGCAGCTCACCGGGAAGCCTCTCGAAATAGGGGATGAGGGCTGTCCCCGAGGTCCATTCCACAATGGCGTCGGCATCGTCCATGATGTGGCCGTAGGCCTTCTCGAATACCGTTATTTCCGTTCCGCCGCTCCGGTAAAGCAATTCAACATAGCGATCGATTTCCAGGAGAGGGGGAACCCGCACCCAGCCGTTAAGGGCCGTTCGGAAAGGCTCCTCCGTGGCAGTCAGGATAATCATGGAATGGGAGGGATGGCGATGGTTTGAAGGAAGTTGCACGGCAAGTTGGCCGCCGGGGCGGAGAAGCGACATCAGGCGCGGGATGAGCAGGTTGTGGTTATCAACCCACTGGATGGCGGCGTGGGAAAAAACCAGGTCCCACTGGCCGCTGATGTTTTCGATCTCCCCTTCGGCAAAAGTGAGCCCGGGCCTAGCGTGCTCTTTTGCTGTTTCAAGCATCTGTGGAGAGCTGTCTATCCCGACAACTGAACTCCCCGGAAGCCTGTCGGCAAGACGCCGGGTCAGCTCGCCTGTCCCGCACCCAAGGTCAACGACCGACATACCTTCTCGAACCCGGATCAGGGCGAAAAGGTCTTCAAAGGGGGCAAACCGTTCCGCCTGGAATTTATTGTATTGCCCTGGGTCCCATGGCATTGCTAGGTATTTTCCGGACCCTTGCCCGGAGCAAAGGAAGGAGGAGGCAAGTGGAGGCTCCCTTTTTCGGTTGATGTGAGCTGGATAATTTTACCGGGCCCCTCCTTCTCCACTTCGTCGATCCGGATGATGGCATGGAACGGTATAAAGGTCTTGCTCACTCCGCTGAATTCCAGCTTGAGCTGCTCCTCGGTGGGGTCCACCACTAGGGTGGTCCTTTCTCCGAAAAGGAGCCCCTGGGCCTCCACAAAACCGTATAGTTCGCCGGAAATCACCTGTTTGGCATATATCTCGAAAATCTTTCCCTCGTTCGTGAAAATGATTTTATAAATCCGTTTCTTCGCCATGTGCCGGTATCCTCGCTTTGATCAATAATTACGTCCGCAGGGTAATACATTTTTAGACAGGTAACAACTGTTGTTTTTATTGCCCCAAGCGCCGGACCCGGCACTTTTCGACCAGTTCCACGGGATGATAGGAGAGTTTTGACGCCCTGAGGTTCGCCACCCCCAGATCCTGCTCCCTGTTTACAAATCCGCACTCGGTAAAGAGGAGCCGGTTGAATTCGCGGTCGATGAGCTGGTACAGACCTTCAAGAAAAGGATCAGCCTTTTCGAAATGACAAACCGAGGTATCGCTGTTCATTCTCTCGCCAATGGCAAAGGCCTTTATCTTTTCATCAACGATCGCCACAACACCTTCCAGTCCCAGTGGACCGGCCATCCTCAGGGCCTCGGCGTTCGCATCAGCTTCAAGAACCACGGAATCGTTTTCGATTTCTTCCCGGACACGCCGCCATTCATCAAGAAGATCGAGACACCCATGGAGGTGGCCTTCCCCGTATTCCTCAATCGAATATGCATGGCGGCTTGCGAAATAGCTGATCCTGTTCTTCTTCTTGTGGAAGCGGTTGCCCGGCAGTTCCGCCAGGTCGCTCCGTGAATAGAGATAGTCAAAACTGTCCCGGTCCGGGACAATCTCAACTCCTCTCCCCTGCAGATATTTTTCGATAAAAGGTGTGTCTGCCCCGTAGAGTGTCAACCCATCATCAAGGAGCCTGGTGAGCGCATATTCAACACCATTGGTCGGCGGAAGAAGAAAATAGGGTTCACCCCCGTAACCCCTGCCGAGGAGGGCCGGCGCTTCCCCCACCATCGTAATCCGGTAATCATGGGCCTGCCTGAAGAGATAGAGGTTGGCGAAGGTGAATTCGGAAATACGCGGCTGTATGCTGGAGAAGATATTGTCCAGCAGCAGCTTGTCCTCAAGGTCAAGGGGACGGCTGTCGGGGTAACGCGGAATTTCCATTGAGTTCTCCCTCGGCAGGTATTATAACAGAGAAAGTTCGGAAGGACATCTCCAATCAATCATATTCAATCGGCTGTTGATAAGCCGATGAGAGGAGAGAGGGAGGGATATAATGATTAAAGCTGTTCTTATGGTTTTTCTTCTTATCCTGGCCTGTGATGGGTCATGGGCCGCGTCACGTCCTGCAAAGGATGGAACGGCGGACAAAACCGCGCGAAGCGCCAAGCGTAAGATTGTCAAAAAGAGATTGACGTCTCAGGAAGCGGATCGACTGCGGAAAAATGCGGAAAAAGATTCGAAACGTCATGAAAACGAGGCGCGTCGCCGGGAGTATCAGATGATGCTCGAATCACAACAGCGGGGAATGATGCAGAGGCAGCAGCATCCGGAAAAAGCGCAACCGCCGGAACAGAATCAGAAATGAAATGGAGAATAAAAAAAGGTGGGGGCAATTGCCCCCACCTTTTTTATCGGCTTCTTATATGGTTTTACTGGATAACTCCCCCGATGACCCTCGGCGCATCGGTTACATTCGGCTCAGCAGGGAGGGCCGGATCGACCCAGTCGCTGTCAAGGTTCGGCATACTGCCGCTCATATCGACAGGCGTGAGGTTCGTACAGGAACCTGGAGATTTTTTCATTCTCTGCTCGACCTCTAGCGGCTTCACCAGGTAGGTGTTGTTGCCGGACGCAACCGTTGAATCGGCCGGTATTGTGAATTCCGGAACCCAGCGCAGACCGGGGGAAGAGCAGTCGGTAACGGTATTCCCCGAAGCTGGGTCTATGCACTTTCCGGGAATCCCCTGCAGGTCGCCGAACCCACTATACTGCAGGAAGAATTTGGAGCCATTGTACTTGTAATCATATGCCGTGAGATCTGTCTGGCTATGGATATAGGCCACCTGCAACGGCGGGTCGAATTTGATGAAATTCCCCTGGCCGTCCCTGGCTGCGCTGAAATGGTTCCAGGTATTGGGGCCGGTTTCCCAGGTATAGAACTCGCTGAGGGCGTTCCACGCCTTCCAGCCGCAGGTCTGGTTCGGATTCCAGTCACAGGCGAGGAGCGCCATGTTATCACTGTTTGCCTCGAACAGCGGACCGCTGTTGAAACCCCACGACTGGCCGGCGGGCGCGGTGGAGAGAATAGCCGCGAATCCGGTCGCACTGTCGGTCAGGAGCATACCGGCAAATGTGTAATCATGCCGGTTGTCCATGTTCGAGTCGAAAGAGATCTGGTATGTCATGCTCTGTTGGCTTGTCCCGTCAATACCGTCGCTTCCGGCCGCCTTCGGGCAGTTATCGTAACAGGCGAGCGTTGCAGGGACAGGGTCGGATGGATACATTGCGTTCTCTTTATAGAAAATAACCTGGGTGTCGGCGGTCGGTGTGGAACAGGTGTAACCGGCGCCGGGGTTATTGGTATCGACGGGCTGGCACCCGCTCAACTGGATGTTCACCTGCCCGCCGAGCGACTGTGAGTACATGCTCAGGTTACTGAACGGCAATATGGTGCTGTTATTAATTGCCGTGGCCGGATTCACATCCTGCCAGGCGGGCGGCCCATTGCTATTCATCGTGGCGGAGGCACGGATCGCCAATGTGCTTCCATCCCAGGTTACGCGATACATGTTGTTGCCCGGTGTTACACTACCCGGGGTGGGAATGCCCCCCTCCAGGGGGATATTCTTTATGTCGTTCAGGGTAATTGTGGCTCTGGTGTGTTTCTTGAGCTTCCCTCCCCTGATAAACATGGTATAGGGAGTGGTTGATTCGCTGCCGCTTTCCCAGACTTTCTTGTAAACAGCCGTGTTGTCATTCAGAGGCGGCGCATCGGGCGGCAGGTTGAGGCCATAGTAACCCAGGTAACCATAATAACCGCTTCCGTCTGCCTTGGTGTTGATCGGGAAGCCACCGTTCAGGGTTGACCGGCTGCCGCTGACGGCGTCGTACAGGCCGTACCTCCAGGCGCTGGTTTCAAACCGGTTGCGGTCGAGACAAGGCCCCTGATCGCTTTTCGGATCGACCCTTCTGAAGAATAGATCATTGTAGGCGAAGTTTATACTCCCCTCATTTACCTGACCATGATTCTCATATTGATATGCGCTTCCCTGCCCGGTTTTCGCGACATCATCCTTTACGTAGGCAGCCTTGACATTACGCGACACTGAACCGCCGGGTCCGCCGTATTCCTTCTCGGCAAACTTGATCACCACGTTGCCGCTGTTGTCCCGCTCGGTTTTCAGAATTCCTTTAAAGATCACCACGGAAGGGGCCGCGTCCGCGAACCCCTTGTAGTTTATGCTGAAGATGCCGAGCGAATTGGTGGCCGATGCAGCTTCGGTAATGGTTACACGGGCATGGACCGTCATGGGCTGGTTCGTCGCCCCCCCCTTGGCCATGTGTACGTATGCAGTGAGATATTGCGGGCTATTGGCGTCGGCCCGGTCCGTTTTTACTGTCCAGATGTCGTAGCTGGGCGCATTGGATGCGCTCGTGTCACCCTGTGAGCTGGAGCCGGAGTTGGCTGCGTCGTCGTTTCCCTGACAGACACCCGAGTTAATCATCGCCTTGTAAAAGCCCTTGTTTACCAAAGCGCTGTCGCTGTATTTCGTTTGCCCGACCATGCACAGTATCTGGTTAACGGACTTGAATGCTTCCCCTGCCTTTTCATTGACGTAGATGTTGGTCTTGTCGGTCAGATAATCCGAGCCGCCCGGTACACTTTCCACAGAAAGCGCCGAAAGCTTCCGTAAAGCGGAGAGGAAACCGGAGCTTGCGGACCCTCCATCCTTTGCGTCCACAACACTAACCTTGTCAGCCACCGCCAGGCCGGCTACCACTCCTCCAGTGGACCCGCTGCTTCCCCCGCTCCCTCCCCCGGAACATCCCGCAACCAGGAGCATTAACGGGACCAGTAAAAATAAAGCACTCCCTTCACACATTTTTCTTTTCATATTCACCCCCATGAATTATGTAAGACTACTTTCGAAATCTCTCTTTCACCCATATCGACAGAAATAAGCCTCGCATTAATGTTTCTCTTGATTTCTCGTGATTGCAGCATCCCGTTCCACAATCGTCTCCTGATATGCATCGCATAAAGGATAAAGAACAGCATAAATCGTGTCATTACGAAATATTCTTATCTGACTGTTTTGTTTGGGTTTTTATCTTTCTTCAGATCATTGCTGGTGAGCATATTTTGAACAGAAAAGTTGGAGAAGAGGGATTTACAACCGGAGACAAACGAGCATCACTGTATAATATCTGAACAGTTGCTCCGCTTGTGAGGGGAAAGGGGGATCAGAACAGAATAACCAACGCCACCCCGCCGGCAATGACGGTGAGGTTGCAGACGGCGGAGATAGCATGTAGACGGGAGAACTCCCGTCGCTGTGGATTCTCCTTGGGAGTGGTGATAAATGAAGGTATCTCCTTCTTGATGGCGGCTGCCCTCGGCTCTATGTAAAAGGACTGGAAGGAGGTAAGGGAGAGCATGATAACCAATATCAGAAGGATCGGAACGAAGTTCTTCCCCCTGATCAGGAGCATGGATGCGAGCGCCACCACACCGCAAACCAGCCCCCATTTGAAATATCCGGGGAAGAGTGTGCCGACTATCTTTCCGGCGGTGTCGCGGTCATTGGCCTTGAAGATGATCGGCGTCAGGACAAAGGTGAATATGGCGGCGCCGCCGACCCAGAAGGAGACGGCAAGCCGGTATATGTGGGGTATTGCCTGCATGGTGCCTCCGATAATCTGCATTGAATTCCCATAGGTTTGATTTGGAAACTTACTCCTGTTTTGTCCGCTCTTCAAGTCTAAAGCAGCTAAAAAAACTGAATTGCATTTTTATCACCTTTTCTATAGGATTCGAGTGCTGCAATGATTTTCTCAACGGGGAGATGTAATGATAACCAGATTTCCAGCCGAATGGGAGGAACAGGATGGTGTGCTCCTTGCCTGGCCCCATCCGGAGAGCGACTGGCGCAACGACCTGGATCTGGTGGAGCCGGTCTTCACGGAGATAGCCCGGCAGGTGAGCCACTTTGAAACGGTGCTCATAACAGCCCCGGACCCGGCTGCGTTGCGGGGAAAATTGGCTGACGCCGGTGCGCTTATGGAGAGGGTAAGACTATTCCCCATTGAAAGCAACGACACCTGGGCCCGGGATTTCGGACCGATAACGGTGCTGGAAGACGGGAAGCCGCTCCTTCTCGATTTCGTTTTCAACGGATGGGGGTTAAAATTCACCGCCGACAAGGACAACCTCATAAACCGCCGCCTGGCAGAGTCGGGGGCCTTCAGCGCCCCGCTCAGGACCGCAGGCCTTGTCATGGAGGGAGGGAGCATCGAGAGCGACGGGTCAGGAACCATACTCACCACCGCACAATGCCTCCTGAGCCCCAACCGCAATCCGCATCTCTCACGACCGGACATAGAAGCCGAGCTCGCCAGGCTCCTTGGAGCGGAGCGCTTTCTCTGGCTGGAACAGGGCCACCTTGCAGGGGACGACACCGACTCCCACGTGGACACCTTGGCGCGCCTCTGCCCCAACGACACGATTATTCACGTCGCTTGCAGCGATACGTTCGACGAGCATTTCCAGGCCATCTGCAACATGGTGGCCGAGTTGGGCGCATTACGCACGAAAGCCGGCCACCCCTACCGCCTCATCCCGCTCCCCTGGCCAGGGGCAAGATTTGGCAGTGACGGGCTTCGGCTCCCCGCCACATATGCCAATTTCCTGGTAATCAACGGCGCGGTTCTGGTGCCCACATATGATGACCCTGACGATGAAGCGGCTCTCCGCGCAGTCGGATCGGCATTTCCAGACAGGGAAATAATAGGGGTCGATTGCCTCCCCCTTTTATTGCAGCACGGCTCCCTGCACTGTGTCACCATGCAACTGCCAAAGGGTACGATTTCACTTACATCTTAAGGAGCAATACCGTGAATAAACTGACCATCGCTCTTGTCCAGCAGAGTTGTGACGAAAACAGGGACATCAACCTGGCCAAGAGCATCGAGAGTATCCGCAAGGCAAGCTCCATGGGCGCCAAGCTGGTGGTCATGCAGGAGCTCCATGCAGGCCTTTATTTCTGCCAGTGCGAAGATCCAGCCAATTTCGACCAGGCAGAGGCCATTCCGGGGCCGACCACGGATATTTTCAGCGACGTGGCAAAGGAATTCGGGGTGGTAATCGTCACCTCCCTGTTCGAGCGACGCGCGCCGGGACTCTATCACAACACGGCTGTGGTCTTTGACAGTGATGGGTCCATCGCCGGCAAATATCGCAAGATGCATATCCCGGACGATCCGGCATTCTATGAAAAGTTTTATTTTACCCCCGGCGATTTGGGTTTTTCGCCAATCCGGACCTCGGCTGGAAATCTCGGCGTGATGGTCTGCTGGGACCAGTGGTATCCGGAAGCTGCCCGCCTGATGTCCCTTGCAGGGGCGGAACTCCTCATTTACCCAACCGCGATAGGTTGGGACCCCAATGACTCAGATGAAGAGAAAATCCGCCAGAAGGATGCCTGGATGACAATACAGCGCGCCCATGCGGTGGCCAATGGAATCCCTGTGGTCAGTGTCAACCGCACTGGCTTTGAGCCGGACCCGGCGGGAATTGGCGCAGGCATCGATTTCTGGGGCGGCAGCTTTGTCGCAGGACCCCAAGGTGAACTGCTTGCCCAGGCCGGCGCAAACGAAGAGGTCCTGATCGTCGAGGCGGACCTGGAACGCAGCGAAGCGGTCCGACGGATCTGGCCTTTCCTGCGCGACAGGCGAATCGATGCATATGACGATCTGCTGAAGCGTTACAGGGATTAAAATCAGGTAGTTAGGCTGAAGGCTGAAGTCTGAAGGAAAAAGACAAAACTTTTTCAAAAACCTTCAGTCTTCAGTCTAAATCCCTTAAATTGATTGACACCCCCCTGCCAGGCAGTGTATTTAATAAAGTTCAAATTTTTTTCGGGAGTTGCCTGATGATCAACATTGATTTTGCCAAGATGGGGGGACTTATCCCCGCCGTCATCCAGGATTTTGAAAGCGGGGAAGTCCTGATGGTGGCGTTCATGGATGAAAAGACCCTGAACCTCACCCTGGAGAGCGGAAAGACCTGGTTCTTCAGCCGAAGCCGAAACAAATACTGGATGAAGGGGGAGGAGTCGGGCAACACCCAGGAGGTCATGGAGATCCTCACCGACTGCGACGCCGACACCGTAGTTATAAAGGTGAAGCAAAACGGTCCGGCAGCCTGCCATACCGGAAACCGGAGCTGCTTCTATGTTAAGTGGGAAAACGGCCAATGGGTGGAGCACTCCAACCCGCTCTTTGACCCTAAAGAGGTCTATAAGAAATAATCAAACCGCAAAAGGAATAAATGATGGCTAACTTACTGCAATTGGGCATCCCCAAGGGGAGCCTGGAAAATGCCACCGTCGAGCTCTTCAAAAAAGCGGGGTGGAACATCAGCATCTCTTCGCGCAGCTATTTCCCCGGCGTGGACGACGATGAGATGAACTGCAAGCTGATCCGGCCCCAGGAGATGGGAAAATACGTGGAGCGGGGGACCATCGACGCGGGTATAGCCGGGCGCGACTGGGTCCGGGAAAACGATTCCGACGTCGTCGAGGTCTGCGAGATGGTATATTCCAAGGTCTCGCGCCGTCCGGCCCGCTGGGTGCTTGTTGTCACCAGGGACTCGAAAGTCCAGTCCCCGGAAGATCTGCACGGCGCCACCATCTCCACCGAACTGGTCGGCTTCACAAAACGATACTTCGCCGAGAGGAACATCCCGGTCACCGTTGAGTTCTCCTGGGGGGCAACCGAGGCAAAGGTGGTGGACGGCCTCTGTGACGCCATCGTGGAAGTGACCGAAACCGGCTCCACAATCAAGGCCAATGGCCTGCGCATCGTCTGCGACCTCATGGAATCGGTGCCGGTTCTGATAGCCAACAAGTCATCATGGGCCGATCCCTGGAAGCGGGCAAAGATCGAGACTATCGCCGTCCTCCTCAAGGCCGCCCTAACCGCCGAAGACATGGTGGGTCTGAAGATGAACGCCCCCCACGACAAGGTTGAGGCGATCACGAAGATACTGCCGAGCCTCAACAATCCGACCGTTTCCCATCTCTACAACTCCGACTGGGTCTCCATAGAGAGCGTCCTTCACGAAAAGGAGGTTCGGCAGATAGTGCCGCAACTCATCAAGCTGGGGGCGGAAGGGATAATCGAATACCCGCTGAACAAGATCATCTAAAAAAGGAAAACGGCAGGTCTCCTCAGGAAACCTGCCGTTTCTTCTACCCCGCCATTTCTCAGACAGTTAACCTGTTAGTCGTGCAAAAAGTAATAAAGGCAACCCCAGATACTCCTCAAACATCTCACATATGTCGGAGATGCTTTCCGATTTTTGTCAGGCATCGCTTCAGCCAGGGGAAGCCTGTAAGGTCAGGCTTTTACGGTTTGATTATCGAGGGGGAAGTCAAGTTATCAAGTCCCCATATCCCCACCCTCAACAGATGCAGACTGCAACGAATCATATAATGGACCTAATCCCCCTTGATGACCAGGTTTCCTGCAGTGAGGGAACCGCCCGCTATGATCAAGCCCCGAATCGAGGTGATCCCACCGCTGTCGGAATAGCTGTCGTCATATCCCCCTCTGAGAGTGATATCCCTGTTAACGGTGATGATCTCCGGAAACTCAGTTCCCATCGCCTCGACGGTATTCCCGGTCAAGGCGTTGTCGTGAGCAGCCTGCAGTGTGGCAAAGTAGAGCGGAGCAGCCCCGGCTATACGGACCGGTTTCAGGTTGAACAGGGCGGACACCGATACGTCGCCGATCATGTTTGCCATGCAGCTCCCTGTACCGCTACACCCCCCTCCGGACCAGCCACCGAAGAGAGAAGTGTCGTCGGGATTCAGGGTGAGTGAAATGTGGTCGCCAAACGGGTAGTCGGCAGTACCGGTAGCCCCCTCCCAGCTTAAAACACCTTTATCGGCGCCAACGTTACCGGAGCCCCTCCCATGTCTGGAAACCGTGAGATTGACAAGTGTCCCGGACTCTCCGCCACGCACACATCGAACATGGTAGTCACTGCCTTTGCCTGAGCCGCGAACGCCTCCCCAAGTAAAATCAACGCTCCTGGCCCAGCCAATACCCTCGTTTGCCGTGGTGGAAGACCAGTAGCGGTCCGAAAACACGGCAGGGAAGTAAGACTTGTTCAGCGTCGGTGTATCCCTGGTATCATCTACCAGGAATGCCAGTTCCCTGACGTTGGGGAGCCGCCAGTCGGAATGTCTCCCAAGGGAAAGCCCCTCGCAGTATGCAAGAGCGCTCCCCCAGTTCATTGCGCCCCCCTCACCCTGCTGCCACATGAGCTGCGATTCGGCGTCAGTCACTACGCCGTTGCCGTTGTCCACCAAGCTTTGAGAAAGAACCCCTCCACTGACACAGCGGACATAGAGTTCATCGCTGCCATCGGATTCTCTGTCTTGACCCGTTGAGAAATCCACCATCCACTGCAATCCATAAGAGTAGGTTGAGGATGAGTAAAAGGCACTTTTGGTATTCGGGAAATATGAGCCCTTGATTAATGGTCCCGGAGACGGAATGCTGAAATCGACTATGCTCAAGAGCTCCTTCTTGGTGGGGACCCGCCAATCACTCCGGTTGCCGAGGGTGAGAGACTGGCAAACGCCAACCGTCTGGTCACTGGTGTAGGTTATACCGTCGTCCTGTTTCTGCCACCTGAGTCCGGTATTGTTGTCAATAACTGTTTCGTCACCATTGTCGGTGTACGACATGGGATTGATGCTGTAATAGCCATCCTGTCCCGTGTCCGGCAGTTTGAATTCGGCAATTGCGGTGCGGATCAATACGCATGCCAGCAAGAGCGCAAAAGAAACAGTTTTCATGATTTTTCTGATATCCCTGTCAAATATGCATCTCATGTGCACTATCAGGAACCTAAAGGGGACGTAGTTGATTAGGAACCTAAAGGGGACGAGGAACCTAAAGGGGACGTAGTTGATATGTTGACCAGCCCTTTTTGAAGAACGCAAAAGCATCAACATCACCCAACCCCCGCGCTCTTAAGAAGTGTAATATCAATTGGTTAAATTAATCAACGGGGAACGTTGGGGACGCTGTTAGCTATTTATTTAAAATGCCTAAAAAGATAAATAGATAACAGCGTCCCTCTTGCCCTTTCTGGACAAGGCCATAACCCTCAGCGGCGGCTGGAACGCCTCATACCTGGGACTGAGCGGACTGACGACCACGCTTAATGGAGACCTGACGATCCAGAGCGGCGGCTCGACCGTCGGAAGCGTGGATGTGAAGGGGAAACTTGTTATCCAGGGCGGGAGCCTGCGCGCAAATGGTGTGACGGTTCGGCCGTAGGAGTTAAACAATCACCGAAGGCAAGAAAGCCGCTCCGGTTACAGGGGCGGCTTTCTTTCTCATTATGCATCATGCTTGCTGAGAGCATTATCATCCTGACATCACCCTGTTCAGCTCTGCCCAGCAAAAGTTAACCAAACCCCGCAACCTGGCAACCGGCAAGAGTGAACCTCGCTTCCCAGTTCTTCTCCAATTGAATTATTACCGGATGGTCAGACGATCCAGCACGACGCTTCCCCGGGCAACCGTAAGCATCCCCTGCAGTATCGTATCGCCATTGCGCAGGGAGAAACCGCTGTCATACCCCCCCTCCATGGTCAAATCCACTGCTCTGTCCGTGGTGAGCTCCTCAGTAAATGTTATCCCCCTTGCCTGGATGACTGCGCCGCCGGAAGCGACATCGTATGCCGATTGAAGAAGGCCGTACAATTGAGGGCTGCCGAGAATGCGCGCATTGGGAAGAGGGTCGAAGGTTGCAGATACGCTCCGAAAGAGAGAGCTCAAGGTCACGCTGCATGGCCCGTCGCCTGAGCAGGCGCCTCCCCACGAAGTGAACTGCGATCCGTTCGCTGCGTTCTGGGTAATAAGGATGGTTGAATCGGCGCTAGCGTTGTATTGACAGCTCCCGCTCGTGCAAGAGATTCCCGAGGACGAGCTGTAAACCGAACCGCCTCCGTTTATGGTAACGCCCACTCCGTAGAGGTTTGTGGTGGCTGAAGCCTGGGGACCGGTCCCGTGATCGTTTGTGGCAAAGACTGTGAAGGTGTAGGCGGTGCTGTTGGTAAGCCCGGTGACGGTTATCGGACTGGACGGCCCGCTGGCGCTGATGCCGCCGGGGTTGGCAATCACGGTGTAAGAGGTGATCAGGCTGCCGCCGTCGGATTGCGGCGGTGTGAAAGAGACCGTGTCCTGGCCGTTACCCGCAGTGGCGGTCACGCCGGTCGGTGCACCGGGGGGTATGGGGTCGGAGATCCCCCTGAACACGCCAGCTGCCGTTGTTCCGGCATAGACAATCTGGGGGGTGACCGGGTCCATGGCCAGGCTGGAGATATAACCATAATTGTTGCCCAGGCCACTGTTAACCGCGCTCCAGGAACCGCCT
>JBGQDJ010000004.1:0-24095 GCA_041495805.1 Geobacteraceae bacterium | reverse complement strand
CGGCTGACACGCGGCGTTTACCTCAATACCCGCCTGAAAGGGGAGCCGTCAGTGGAAGAGGCCGCCTGTTTTGTCCGTACCCCTTCCTACATCAGCGCCGAATGGGCCTTGCACCTGCACGGGGTCATTATCCAGGCCCCCTCGGTCTGCACGGTGCTCACCCTCAGCACCGCCGTAGGCGTCACCCGCAACCTGTTCTGGCGCGAGGTCACCATCGAATACTCTCATATCAGCGACCGGCTCTATTTCGGGTTTGAACCACGGGAGGGATATAATCTTGCCTTGCCGGAAAAGGCGCTGCTTGACTGCATCTATTTTCGCAACGCGGCGCCGTTTGAGAATGAACTGGAACTGGAGGAGCTTGATAAAAAGCGCCTGGGCGAGATGGCTCAACCGTTTCCGGTGAGGGTACGAAAGATGGTTGCGAAATTAGTGGGGAAAAACTAAATGGGCGAACAAGGAGAATAGACAGTGGGAAATCGAGAGGGCTACCTAACCAGATTGGAACGCTTGAACAGTCCCGGAATGGATATGTGGAGTTTCCCGATGAAGATGGATAGATGGGGAGGTGGTGGTGCTTTGGTCAAGATTGAAGGTGTGCCGTCAGGTCTGTAGAATGCAGGCCCTCATACCCTTTTTGCCCTTGATGCCCGTTTATGCTCTTTGGCTCTGGCAACCATTTTGATCCGATGTCTTTTGGCGTTCATTTTGCCGGCATGATGATGTGTCCTCGAATGTTTTTCATATGTCGCCAACGCCAGTTTGATGCTGTATGGCTGATCCTGACCGGACTCACAGGTGCTTCGCAGCCGGTCTACGGTAATCTTCGCTGTTTCCCAGGTGGGAAGCGCATCCAGATCGCCGTCCGGCGCCCTGAAGACCGCCGAGGCCACTGTGGAGACATCCCGTCGGAACTGGTTAAAAACGTGCGGGTTCCGATAGTTGATGCGGTTGGTGAGCAGGATCACGAACAAGTCCTGCTTCGGATCTATCCAGATTGATGATCCGCTGTAACCGGTGTGGCCGAATGATGTCTCGGAGAAGAAGCTCCCTTTCGGCGCGGAAAAGGGGGAGTCCATGTCCCACCCCAGGCAGCGCACAACGGCGCCGCTGTTGCTGAAATAGGGGGCGGTCATCTGATTAACTACCCGCTCTGACAGGATTTGACTGCCGTCAATCGCGCCGTTGCCGAGAATCATTCGGGCATAAAGAGCCAGATCGCTTGCTGAGCTGAAAAGGCCGGCGTGTCCGGCAACACCTCCCAGACGGCGGGCATTCCCGTCCTGTACTATCCCGCCGGGATATCCAAGGGTCGGGGCGATTGTGTCTGCTATACTTTGCGGCGGGAGAAACCTGGTCTCATTGGCGCCAAGTGGAGCGAAGAGCTCGTCATGGCAATAGTTGTCCAGGCTCTTCCCCGAGACCCGTTGGACAAGCTCTCCGAGAAGGATGAAATTGATGTCGGCATAATGGAAACGGCTTCCTGGTCGCGGTCGGTTTTTTTGCGCCGCGGCTTTCAGGATTGCTTCTTTCATAGCCTGTCCGGGAGGCAAATCGATATCCGCAAACCCCGAGGTATGGGTCAGTAGGTTCAGTACGGTGATCTCTTCACCTTCTGAACCTTTGAATTCGGGGAACCAGCGGCTCAGCGGGTCGAGCAGGGAGACGCGCCCTTCGTCCAGAAGCTTCATTACGGCCGGCGCGGTGGCGATTACTTTTGTAAGGGACGCCAGATCAAAGACCGTAGTTTCGTTCAGAAGCGGCGCTCCCGGATTGTCATTGAGCCGCCCCTTGGCCGTGGTGAAGAGAATGCCGTTGTGATTGCCGATGGCGACAACGCCGCCGGCAATCAGATGGGAGGAAATGGCGCGTTCGAGGAGCAGATCGATTATGGCGGTTCGATTGGAGACCGGCAGGTCTTCCGATGCCGAGAGGAGCGCGGGAAAACCTGTGAGACAGATGATTAGTAGTATGCGAAAAAGGCGCATCATTATCCTGTTTGCCACGTATTCGGCAGTTGGTTTGAAGGCTCGTGATTGAAACGTCCATCCTCTGCTCTGGTGACCCCGAGGAAATGAAGGGACGTGGTACTGTAATTATACGATCATGATTAATATATGGAAGTGATTTGGATTACCCTTTCGTTAACAATCCGGGCGCAATAATTAACCCGTTTTGTGCGCGTTTCGAACCTTCCTCATTTGGAGAGTAACATAAGGTTCGAGAATAACATAAGGAGAAAAACCTCCATGACCATCCACTTCATCCACACCGCAGACATCCACCTCGGCAAAACCTACCGCACCTCGACCGGTGAAGCCGAGCGCTACAAAGATTTCTTCCGCGTGCTCAGCGGCATCGTTACCGACGCCATCCGCGAACAGGTCGATTTCGTCCTTATCGCCGGCGACCTCTTCCACACCGGCCAGATCCTCCCCCGTACCTTCGCCCGAACCATCGAAACCCTACAGCCCCTGAAGGACGCCGACATCCCCTGCATTGCCGTGGAAGGAAACCACGACTGGATTCACCGCCGTGACAACATCTCGTGGATGGAGGCGCTTTCGCAGATGGGGTATATCCACCTGTTGCGCCCCTCACGAACGGAAACCGGCGGTTACCGATTCGACCCGTTCGATCCGGAAGCCGGCATGGGGGGGCACATCGAGATCAACGGACTGAACATCTTCGGCCTCGGATATATCGGCGCGCAGGCGGGCGCTCACGTTGCACGCATCTGCGAGGCGGTGGAAACGCGGAATAACCTGCTACTCTTCCATGTCGGTGTCTGGACCTATTCGCCGGTGGAGATCGGCAACATGAAGCCGGAAGAGGCTCTGCCCCTTGCCGAAGTATTCGACTACGTGGCGCTCGGCCACGGCCACAAGCCCTACATCATCGCCACTCCCGAAGGGCGGCCCTACGCCTATAATCCCGGTTCGCCGGAATGCGTGAACTTCGGTGAAGAGAAATACGAAAAGGGGTATTACCTCGTCACTGTTGAGGACGGGGTCTGCACCCATGAGTTCCGTAAGACCAATCCCCGCCCCATGCTGGTGACCGGCATCGACCTGGATGGCGCCAACGATGCCGAAACCGCGCTGTCGCGTTTCCGCGAACAGGTCGTCGCGAAACTCGCTTCCTACAGTGATGACCGTCAGCCGCTTCTGGAGATCAGGCTCACCGGCCGGGTCGGCTTTCACCCGTTCGAGTTGGGCAGGGAACGGCTGCGCCTGGCCCTTGAAGATATCTGCACGCCTCTCCATGTCGAACTCAAGAACCACCTGTCCCTTGTCACTGCCGGCGGAGAGTCCGAGACGGAGAAAAAGAGCCTTGCCGAGATAGAACGGCAGGTGCTTGGAGAACTGGTCTCAGCAAAAAGTGAATACAAGGGGCGGGAAGATGAACTGGTGCGCCTTTCCCTGGCGATCCGCGATCAGGTGTTGAAGGGAGATGTTGAAGGTGAGGAACTGCTTGGGCTTCTAAACGAAAAAACGTCAGAAATTCCGATTTAGATTATGATTTGACTTAATCACAGGTAATCATGAAGTAATCGTGAGGCTCAACAATCGGATGCAGATTCTTTCCATTCACCTGAAAAACATCAAGTCGCACCGCGACACGGAACTTACCTTTTCCGCCGGCATCAATGTGCTATCCGGGCCTAACGGCGCAGGCAAAAGCACGGTCTTCGAGGCAATCGGATACGCCCTGTTCGGTGTCGATGCCAATGTCTTTGTCACCAACGTGGACCGGTTCCTCTCCATCGGCGCCAAGAGGGGTGAAATAAGTGTTAAGTTCCGGACGGACGGCGAGGAGAACTGGCGCGTGTCCCGCACTGTCGGCACACCCGCCAAATGGTTGCTGGCAAGAGAGTCTGGTGGGATCTTCGAGGTGGAGGAGCATGCCGGGATCGAGGAGACCGAGGCGCGCATCGCGGAATTGCTGGGTCTTGCCAACGGCCGTCCTCTGGCGGAACAGTTCAGGCTGGTTATCGGCCCTTTCCAGAACGATTTCCTGGGGCCGTTTGTCATCAAACAGGCAACACGAAGACAGGAGGCTTTTGATGAAATACTCGGTATCGATGCCTGGCGAAAAACCTACAAAGGAACAAGTTCGCTAATCTTAGCCATACAAAAGAAGATTGAAATTCTGGACACTGAGGTGAAGGTAAAACAGGAACAGATTGCTGTACTGCCGGAGAGGGTAGCCGAGCATGAGATAATCAAGGCAAGCCTGGTGACCCGGACGACCGATTTGAAGGAGCGCGAAGAGGCATTAAGCAAGAGTGCCGTGCAATTGCGGATACTTGATCTCCGCAAAGAGCAATTGGATAAGGCGGAAAACGAGGTCAAGCAGGCCAGGGCGGGCATCGAGTCAGGCAAGGAGCACATTGCAAGCCAGAAACTACTCGTGGGTCAGTCGGAAGCGGCCGTCAAGACCATGGAGCAGAGCAGACCGGGCAAGGAGTCTTTTGAAAAGGCCGAGGCAAGCCTTTCGGAACTGCGGATGAAGGAAAAAGAGCGACGAGCCGTGGAAAAAGAGCTCTTGTCTCTTGAAAAGGATGCAGAACGCCTTGCCCAGCAGCACGACCTTGAATTCCGGGAAATTGGAAAAACGGAACAGGAACTGGCTGATGAGGATAAGAAGATAGCCGAAGCCCGGAAGGATCTCATCCCTGATGAGAATATCGTTTCGATGACCGGCCGGTTGCCGGGTCTGCGCAAAGAGGTTGACCGGATCAAGGCCGAACGATCCCTCCTTGAAGGCCGCCGAACCGCTTTACTGGAAGGAAGGGAGAAACTGGCCGAGGGCATCTGTCCATTTTTTCAGGAGCCATGCCGGAACGTGGCCGGAAACGAGCCCAAGGATGTTTTTTCCGGCAAGCTCGAAGAAATCGACCGAACCATGCGGCAGCTTGAAGATCAGATTCTGAAACTGGGGAGTGAGGTGCTGACAGCAGAGAAGGCGCAGAAAGAGCTCGACGCTTTCAAGGTGCGCGGCGAGGAACTGGATAAACAGCATCACTCCCTGGAAGAAAGGCGCAGGAAAAATAAGGCACGGGCGGAAAACCTGATAAAGCTGAAACAACGACAGGGCGAAGCCGATTCGAAGGTCAAGGCTCGCAGAGGGAATTTGCAGGCTTATGCAACTCTGGATGAAGAAATCACCCGCATGGAGATGGAAAAATCCAGGCATCAGGCGGACAGGGATGCTTTTCATGCGAGCCGGAAGGATGCTGCTGACCTGGAAACCCGGCGGGAGACCCTTACCAGATATGAAAAGCGTCTGGAGGTCCTGCATCAGGGACTTTTGGCTCAGGAAGCGGAAGTGAAGCGCCTCGGAGAAACCTATTACCCTGAACAGCATACGGAAACCCGGCAACAGAAAGAGAACCTGGTGGCCGAGGTTGCAACCTTGACCCAACAGCTCGTGGCAATGGAGAAAGACCAGCTGCGCATTGAAGAAGAAATCGGCAGGCTGAAGCTTGTAGAAGCGGAAATCGAGAGGAAACTGGCTGAGAAGAAGGCCTTTGAGGAGAAGGATAAGCTTGTCAAGTTCCTCCGCAACCATGTATTCAAAAACGTTTCATCACAACTCTCCGAGCGCTTCAGGGAGGAGATCAGCCTGCGCGCCGACCGCATCTACCGCACCATTGCCGAGACGGACGAGGAACTCGTCTGGGGCGACAACTATCAGATCATGCTGCGGGACATGGAGGATGGGCAATTCAGGGAACGGAGTGACGACCAGCTATCGGGCGGACAGACCATGAGCGCCGTGGTGGCGCTGCGGCTGGCGTTATTGCAGACCATCGGCGCCCGCATCGCCTTCTTCGATGAGCCTACCTCCAACCTGGACGCCTCCCGCCGGGAGAACCTCGCCCACGCCTTCCGGGCCATAGATGTAGGCAGGGAAGAGGTTACCGAGCATTGGTACGACCAGCTATTCCTCATCAGCCACGACGTTGCCTTTACCGAGATCACCGACCAGATAATCCAGTTGGGAAACTGAAAGGAAACTGAGAGAGGAGAAACCATTTGTCGCCTGCTTCAGCCGGATTTGAGAATGGTGAAAATGAATATACCTTTAATTAAAAATTAATACACCCCTTGCTTACATGCTAACATTGCGAATATATAAGACAATATCCAGTATCGGGTAGCCGGATAGATCGTTAGGCAGCTTTTCATGTATAAAACAAATATACTATTCAGGCTGGTTTTCCGGATTCCTCACGTGCATTTATTAATCAATTAGATAATAATCTAATATAAACAGCATGTTAGTAGGGATATGGACGATGTGATGTATAATGGCACAGCAACTGCAACAGTTAATACAAAAGCGCACGAAACTAAAACCGGAGACTTATCGGAGGAAGCCATGAAAGCCATATTGACAACATTAGCAGTCGCGCTGGCATATGCTACGCCGGCCCTCGCAGCAACCACCAACGGAGCAAAGGGAACCTCCCTCCTGCTCATACTCTTCCTCGGGTTTGGCGCCCTGATTGTTGTCTTCCAGTTTATTCCGGGACTGGTGCTCTTTGCATCGATGCTCAAAGGGCTGTTCACGGCAGCGCCGAAGAAAGCCTCTGCAGGCGGACCCGTAGGTCACAGGAAAGCTTAACAGAATCGGCAATGCTGATTGAATCGAAGATCAGTACCATGAGGAACACTAAACAGACAAAACAGGTCGATTCGACAGATACTTCAGGATAGACCATAAAAGGAGGATGTCATGAAAGGTTTGAGAGCTATATCAGGTGCATTGGCGGTGTCACTTTCTGTTGTCCCCAGTGCTTTTGCAAGCACTACCAAGGTCTACAGCAGCAGCATGCTTGTTCTCGCTTTTGTCGGCTTTCTTGCCCTGGTCGTCGCCATCCAGTTGATTCCGGCCATCATGACCCTGATCGGCGTGATCAAGGGGCTCGCCAATAAAAATGAGAATGTTCGGGCGGCAAATGTCGAAGCGGGCAAATGACCTGTCTGACAGCAGGGGAAATCCGGGGAGATAATACTGAAGTAACAAACGTATGATCTCTCCGGAATTTGCACAATTCCAGCTGATTAACCTGTTTCTCCAGTCGTGCTCCTGACCAAAGTGTGCCCCTTACATATTTCCCCATGAACAAACAAATGCGTTTTTTATTGATACTGTTTGGCGTGATTCTTTTTACATTGATCCGACCGCTTTCATTTTCTGAAAAATTCAATGTGACTGGTGCATTCGCCGAGGATTACGAGAATTATACCTATAAGCTCTCGCAATCGACGGGAAGCTATACCTTCTGGACAACCACGCCCTCTGAACGGGTTTTCAAGGACTCCGTTGTTCCGACCGATACCGGTTCAGGAGTCAAGGTATATGCGGCAAGGAATGAATTTGAACCGTTTCAGATCGTCGTCAAACCCTCATCCGCGGGAAATGTGACGGTGAACATGGGAGATTTCGGTTCCGGGATCCAGTCGGAGATTTACCAGGTCAAATATGTGAACGTGATTACGGCTACCGATTCACTCGGCAAAACCGGACCGTATCCCGACCCGTTGTGGCCCCTGGAAAAGGGGGCAAGCGTTGCCCTGACCGCAAATGTAAATACAGCCCTCTGGTTCAGCGTCTCCGTCCCCTCGACGACCTCCTCGGGTAATTACACCGCGAATATTACCATCGGCGGTGTTTCCATCCCCGTCACCCTCCATGTCTTCAATTTCCAGGTCCCGGCTCAGCTCCATGTCGAATCGAAGATGAACTATTCCGATCAAAAAATCCTGACCAAATACGGCGTTACCGGGACCGGCGCCAATTACTGGTATTATCTGGACAAGATCAAGCAGTTTTTCATCGATCATCGGCTCACTTCACGCTCCGTCCTCTGGTCCGGCGGCCTGACGACAGACTATGCCGCGCCGTACATCGATTATAACTGCAACGGAACGCTCACGGACAACGACGGGATATGGGGATTCGACAAGGCAGCGGAGCGTTATCTCTCCGGCTCCGGGCTGATGAACGGGACTTTCAGCCAGTTGTTTAACAACGGCGTCGGCTTCCCGTCGTTCCAGGTCGCCACCTTCCATGACAACGACTCATCCGCGGACCAGCGCCCGCCGACCTTCTGCGGCGTTACGCGCAGTGCCGCCGACTGGTACACCGGGAACAACCCCGGTTCGGCGTACAATCAGAAATGGTGGCAATACATCACAACGGTCAGGAATTACCTGCAGAGCCGGGGATACCTTTCCATGGCCTATTACTACTTTGCCAACGAACCGCAGGATCAGGCGGATTATGACGCTGTGGCGTGGTACACGCGCTGGCTGAAAAACGCCGCTCCAGACCTGAAGCTGATGGTTTCCGAAAATCCCCGGCCGGAGATCTTCGGAAGCCCGAACTACGTGGACGACAGGCAGGTCGATATCTGGGTACCGGTGCTCAACGAATATGTCCCCGCTATTTCCCACGAGCGGGAAAAAAACCACGGAGAGGTGAGCTGGATCTATTTCCTCTACGGCACCCGACCCCCCTATTTCAACCCGATCACCCTCGATCATCCCGGTATCGAAAGCAAGTTTACCGGATGGTTCCTCTGGAAATACCGGGTGAAAGGGATCGCCTACTATCAGCTGAACGACTGGAGCCAGAACCCGTGGGTCGCGGACCCCAGGGCAGGGACTGCCCAGAACGGCGATACGTTCATCTTCTATCCCCCCTCGCCGACCGGCGACGGCAGCATAGCCTATGGCGCCAACAACCACCGCATGGTCCCGTCGATCCGTTATGAACTGATGAGGGACAGTCTGGAGGAGTACGAATACCTTTACCTGCTGAACAACGGCTCGCAGCCCCAGGTCGATGTGGCAAACCCGTCCGATGTCCAGGCCGACAAGATCATAACAAGTACGACCAGCTACACACGGGACGGCGAATTCATGTACAACCTCCGGAGACTCATCGGCGAGAAGCTGGGGGGTGAGATCGCGGCCATCCCCGACATCCATCCCCCACCGTCCCACCCACGCAGCCAGGGAACTCCCGGCAATTACTACATCAACTTCCAGGACCCGCTCGGTTCGCCGGCCACCACTTCGACACAGACCGATTCCGTCACCGGGGCCGTATACCGATTCTACAGCTACAACGGCAGGAATTATTTCCAGATCGGTACCGGCAATTATGACAAAGCGGCCGGATATGGCTGGTACGCCCCTCCGGAGGTGCACTGGATGACGGCCTGGCTCGGGAGCGGACCGAATCCCCTTCAGCGCAGCATCGTATACTCCGACTACGGTCGGAGGGCTACCTTCGAGTTCGACCTCCCTAACGGAACCTACAACGTCACCGCCTCTATCGGGTGGCAGGGGGGGAACTATGCCCATAACTTCATTGAGATTGAAGGTGTAAATTTCGTCAATGACGAGGCCACCACCCCCTCCGCCTCTTATACCGTCAGGACGAAACAGGTGACGGTCAGTGACGGCAAGCTGACCATGGTCATGGGAGCGCCGGTGAACGACGAGTACACCATGCTCAATTATATGGAGATCGAATCAACCACCCGCAACCTTTCTTGCTCTGTTGACGGCGACGGCAGCGGTTCCGTCAGCAGCACCACACCCGGCAAACTGTTTTCATGTTCAAGCGGTTCATGCAACCAGCCCTTTGTTTACGGCGACAGCATTGCCCTGCATGCCTCACCCTCTTCAGGCTCCCTCTTTGAAGGGTGGAGAGGCGAATGCACCGGCAAAGCGGACTGTCCCCTGACGATGAATTCCGACAGGAGCGTCAGCGCCGGATTCGCGTTCTGCCCGGCAAGAATCGGCAACATCTGTTACCCCTCGATGACGGCGGCCGTTGCCTCTGCGCTGAACGGGGAGATACTGTGGTCCATGCTGTATACCTTCAGTGAAAACCTGACCATGGAGAGGGGTGTCGATGTAACCCTGGCGGGAGGATATGATAACGAATACGGAAGCAATGCCATTGGCGCCGCTACAACCCTGGCCGGGAGCCTGACAATAAAAAACGGCTCCCTTGCTGTGGGAAATCTGATTATTCAGTAGATACCTCTTTGATTGCCGGAATGCGTCCAAAGAAAGTGTTGAACTCCTCGTTTTATCGGCTGGAAACGCAGGTTTGGCTTGACATTTGGTCCTTAACACCACATCCTGATATAAACCTCACAAACGAAAGGATCAACAGAATGGACCAGTTCAACATAAACTACCCCCGCACAGCCGACCAGACCGCCATCGCACAGAATACCCTTATCCGACAGGTTTACGCCTGGATGGGGGGCGGCCTGCTGGTCACCGCGCTAATGGCCATGGTCACCCTCTCTTCGCCGGCCATCCTCAATGCTGTATTCGGCAACCGGCTGGTCTTCTACGGCCTGATTATCGGCGAACTCGGCCTGGTGTTCGCCATCTCCGGCGCCATCAACAAGCTGAGCGCCGCGATGGCGTCGCTTTTGTTCGTCCTCTACGCCGCCCTGAACGGCATCACCATGTCTGTCATCTTCGCCCTCTACACCTCCGAATCGGTCGCCTCCACCTTCGTCATCACTGCCACTACATTCGGCGCCATGAGCGCCTTCGGCTACATGACCAAGCGCGATCTGACCGGATGGGGGAGCTTCCTCTTCATGGGGCTGATTGGCGTGGTGATCGCCTCGCTGGTCAATATCTTCACCCAGAGCAGCGCCGTCTCATGGATCATCTCTGCCGTGGGGGTGATCGTCTTCACCGGGCTGACCGCCTACGACACGCAGAAGATCAAGGCCATGGCCGCAAACGGCGCGGAAGGCCGCAAGCCGGCCATCCTGGGCGCGCTCACCCTGTATCTCGATTTCATAAACCTCTTCCTCATGCTGCTACGTCTCCTCGGCAACCGGCGCTAGCCCGTTCAATGTCGCCTTATACGGAAATCAGCACAGGGGTTCAGATGTCCCCCACAAAATCCGTTACAACTTGGGGGAGTTTGAGAAAGTGCCGATCCGCGGTTATCAGCACCAGACCGTGCTGCATTGCGCATGCAGCTATCCAGAGGTCATTTGTGGGAATAGGGGAGCCCTGTCGCCGAAGGAAGTCAAGGATGACGGCGTAACGTTCGCCTGTGTCCTCGTCCAGTGGCATGGTCAGAACAGTGGGAACAGCCAGAAAACCGTCAAGTATCTCCCTGTTGCGCTGCTCAGAGTTACCTTTCTTGAAACCGGCCAGAAGTTCGCCAATCACAACCGCCGGCAGAAAGACTTCATCGGCTGCATCGAGCAGAGCGGCCACATCTTTGTGGCCACGCATGAGCAAGGAGTAGGCGGAGGTATCAAGTAGAACCCGTCTCATGACCAGAGATCCTTGTCAATGTCCCGCTGTTGCCGCAGAGATTCGTCAAATGTGGCGGCATCCTCTTCCTTCCAGAGCCCGAGAAACTTGCTGAATTCACTCGCTGTACTGGGCTTTTTCCTGCGTGGAGAGGCCTGTAGCTCGGCTCCCCGACGCAGCAGCGAGATGAACGCCTTGTTGAGGCTCACCCCTTTGCTCTTCGCCTCTTCCTGGGCGAGGGTTTCAATATTGTCCGGTATTCCCCGAAGTGTAATCTGTCGCATGGTGTAGCTCCCTTCTGTTAAATATTATGACTCATTATGACTCATAATGAGTCAACAGTCAAGAATCTACCATTGGAAAAAACAGAAAGCCCCGGTATTTCGACCGGGGCTTTGTTGTATGAAGAATATGGGTAATCTTTTTCAAGAATCAATCAGAAGTGATGCACCCAGCGGATGTTGTAACGGTTCGCCTGGGGGCGGTTCTCCGCGGCCATCTCGAAGTAGGCATTGAAAAAGAGATGGTTGTTCTGGGAGAAGCTGAAGAGTGCTCCGGGGCCTATGGCGATGACCTGTTCTTTGCTGCCTGTGACCCTGTTGCCGTTCTCCTCGGTCTCGGCCAACTGCTTCAGATAATAGCCGTTCAGCCCCAGTCTCAGCATCTTGGGAATAACTTCGTACTCAGTTGCATAGTTGAAGTGTATCGCCTGACCGGCCTGCTTAGTTAGAAGTCCTCCGCCGGGATCGCCATTTTCGGAACACCAGAGATAATGAAACCTTGTCGAGGCGGTCCATTTGGGGGTTATGAAGAACGTGCCAGCCCAGTAGGGGTTGAAGGTAAAGGTGTTGCTGCCTGGATTGAGCTGCTTTTTGCTGTCATACCTTCCTGAGGGGAAGGTGGTCTGTAGCTCGATCCGATGCATGAAAATAGGGCCGTTTTTACCCATGATCGGGTCCCACTGGATATAAGGCCCGATCAGGACATCGCCAAAACCTGGATCGTTTGTCTGGGGAAAGGGACCTGGAGCGTCATAGGTAAGATCAATGCCGACAATGGGGACGATAAGATCGACCCCCCATTTCCCGCCGAACGTAAGCGGAACCTGTTGGTTGGACTGGTAAATGAACTGTGAGAGGCTTATGTAGGCATTCAGGTCCGGGTTCGGGAAGGGGATGTTGTTCCCGTCCTTGTCCTTGAATCTGTCTGAATGCAGGTACTGAAAATACTGGGTGAAGTAGAGCCCGGGGCCAGCCGGGGGACCGCCGTCGAGAAAGCTCGTGAACCCCAGATTGATACCCAGCGGCAGGTCGTATGCCCGGGCTGCGGGGAGGCAGAGCATGCCGACGCATAGGCACAAAATAATCAGAGTAATAACCGAACGCAGAGTTCTCTTTGCCATTTATACCCTCCTTAAATTCAAATTCGCCCTTAAGGGCAAAAAAGTAATTTCAATCGCAGCTATTCTCGGATCTCCTTCTTTGCAGCCTCGATCAGTTCCACCAGGGTTGCGATCCGCTCCTTTGGTCTTTGCTGCGCGAAGCGCTCCAGCTGATCCGGCGAAAGAGTTTCCCGAAGATACGCCTCGATGGGAATGCAGCACTGCCAGCAGGCGATTATGCGCATGCAGGGAAGTTCGCCACCTTCCACCCGGCAGTATTTAAAGGTCACCTCACCGCCGAGCCTCGGGCATCTTATCTCCAAGGAGTCGTAACGTTCCGATTCCGTATTTAACTCTTGTTGATGCGTGGCCATCTTTAATCCATGAATTTAAAGCAAACAGCGTAACAGGTTGTCGCGTCTCTATTTGCGTCAGATTTGGTCGGGCTGATTGAGCAAAACCGCAGGCTTGAGCCACGCTACGTCGAGGATTTTGCAATTGAGGGCCGGCCAAAGATGGCGTGAAGAGAGGCGCGACTATGGTTTGGGAAACCCTTCAATGGCCTTCAACGCCCGCTGGATCTCTTCCTCGGGGAGTTCATTGGGGGCGAGCCGGCCCGAAAGGAACGCATCATAGGCCGGCAGATCGACGAGTCCGTGTCCGCTCCAGCAGAATAGGATCGTCTTCTCCTTCCCTTCCTCCTTGGCCCGCTTTGCCTCCTGAATAACCGCGGCAATGGCGTGGTTGGTTTCCGGCGCGGGGATGAACCCTTCGCTGCGCGCCCACTGGATGCCTGCGGTGAAGGTTTCGATCTGATCATAGGCCCGAGCCTCGACGATTCCCTCTTTCACCAGATGGCTGACTATGGGGGCCATGCCGTGATATCTGAGGCCGCCGGCGTGGATGGAGGCGGGGACAAAATCGTGGCCAAGGGTATGCATCGCAAGGAGCGGCGTCGTCATTGCCGTATCCCCGAAATCGTAGGCGAACGGGCCGCGCGTAAGGGTAGGACAGGAGGAGGGTTCGGCCGCAATCACGGAAATCTCCTTGCCGTGGATCTTGTCTCTTACATAGGGGAGGCTAAGGCCCGCAAAGTTGCTCCCGCCGCCGGCGCAGCCGATCACTACGTCAGGGTAGACGTTGATCTTGTCCATCTGTTTCTGTGCCTCCAGGCCGATGATGGTCTGGTGGAGGAGCACGTGGTTCAGGACGCTACCCAGCGCATAGCGGGCATCCTTGTCATTAACCACATCCTCGATGGCTTCGCTGATGGCGATGCCGAGGCTCCCTGGAGAGTCGGGGTGAGCGGCCAGGATATTCCTCCCTGCCTGGGTAAGATTGCTCGGGCTGGCAAAACAGTTGGCCCCCCAAGTCTGCATCATCATCCGGCGGTAGGGCTTCTGCTCATAGCTCACCTTCACCATGAAGACCCTGCATTCGATGCCAAACATCCCGCATGCCATGGAGAGGGCGCTTCCCCACTGGCCGGCGCCGGTTTCCGTGGAGATCCGCTTGGTTCCGAATACCTTGTTGTAGTAAGCCTGGGGGATTGCTGTATTGGGTTTGTGCGAGCCGGCAGGGCTCCCCCCTTCATGCTTGTAATAGATTTTTACAGGCGCATCCAGCAGCTTCTCCAGGCCTCTGGCCCGGTAAAGGGGCGCCGGTCGCCAGAGAAACAGTTTTTCAAGGACCGGCTCGGGAATGTCGATCCAGCGCTGAGTGCTAACCTCCTGCTCGATGAGGTTCATGGGAAAAATCGGCGCCAGGTCATCGGGGCCGATAGGTTTGCCTGTCCCCGGATGGAGGGGCGGACTCATGGCTGTCGGCATATCGGCCAGGATGTTGTACCACTGTCTCGGCATTTCACTCTCATCCAAGGTTACTTTCAACTGCTCCATAACATTTCCTCCTCATCGAAATAGTCGGGAAAAAAATCCTGTAGATCGTATCCATCGGTGCCTGGAACATCATCAGGTGAGTGAGAATAGCACCCTGAATTAAACTATGTCAATGAAATATTGGGACAACTCAGGCAGGTTGAAAAAGATGAGATCTGGTTGTTATAATGGCGTATTCCAATGGAGATATCCGGCCCTTGTCGGGCCTTACCGGCTTCGTTGACTTTGCCTTCTTTATCTGCTAAAAATGATGAGTTTAATAATTCTGTTTTTCTGGGAGTTACATGGAAAATTTCTTTCTCAAGCTGTCGATCATGCTTGTCCCGGCCCTCATGGCAATCACCTGTCATGAGGTATCCCACGGTTTCGTGGCCGACAAGCTGGGGGATAATACGGCCCGCCGCATGGGGCGGCTTACACTCAACCCAATAAAGCACATGGACATACTCGGCACCCTCATGGTTTTCATTATCGGCATCGGCTGGGCCAAGCCGGTTCCGGTAAATTTCAACAATCTGCGGAACCCGAAGCGGGATATGATCTGGGTTGCCGCCGCAGGACCCATAACCAATTTCTCCCTTGCATTCCTGTCGGCAATGCTGATGCGCCTCATTATCTTCCTGACAGGGGATTATTCAAATACTCAACTGGAGATGTTCTTGCAACCGGTAGTGCTCATGCTGGCGTTTTCCGTTTACATAAACCTCCTCCTGGCCATCTTCAATCTTATACCTGTACCCCCTCTGGACGGCGGCAGGGTTGCCGTGGGTCTTCTCCCACACAGGCAGGCGGCTGCATTCTCGCGTATAGAGCCGTTCGGAATGATAATCATCATAGCCCTGATCTTTCTTCCTGACCTGCTCCACTTGCCGAGCATTTTTGAATACGTGATCTCTCCGGTTCTGAATTTCGGTGTGCATCTTGTCGGTGGAGAGCAGAGCACCTTAATATTCGGCGTAACCCAACTACTGATGAAGTAACGGAAATGTGCCGCTGCCGGTCTTCAATGAATAAATGTAACGAGGAGTTAAATTCATGATCAAAAAAAGAATCGTCAGCGGCATGCGCCCCACCGGAAGGCTCCACCTGGGCCATTACCACGGCGTCCTCTCCAACTGGCTGAAGCTCCAGGAAGAATTCGAGTGCTTCTTCTTCGCCGCAGACTGGCACTCACTCACAACCGAATATGAAAACACCGAGGGTATCGTGGAGAACACCTACGAAATGGTTCTTGACTGGCTCGCCTTCGGGATCGACACCGGGAAGAGCACGGTTTTCCTGCAGAGCAGGGTTCCCCAGCACGCCGAATTGAACCTGATCCTATCCATGATCACCCCGGTATCCTGGCTGGAGCGCAACCCGACCTACAAGGAGATGCGGGAAAACCTTTCGACCAAAGACCTTTCCACCTTCGGCTTTCTCGGTTATCCGGTCCTGATGGCATCGGACATCATTGTCTACAAGGCAACGCGGGTGCCGGTGGGCCAGGACCAGTTGCCGCACCTGGAGATCACCAGGGAGATTACACGCCGCTTTAATTATCTTTACGGAGAGGTCTTTCCCGAACCGACGGCGCTTCTTACCGAGACTCCCAAGGTCCTCGGCATCGACGGCAGGAAGATGAGCAAGTCTTACGGCAATGCCATTTTCCTATCAGAATCCGCCGAAGAGACAAGCAAAAAGATCATGTCGATGGTGACCGACACGCAGCGCCCGCGCCGCACCGATCCGGGCGAACCGGACCGCTGCGTGGCCTTTACCCTGCACCGCCTCTATACCCCGGAAGAAGAGCAGGCCCGGATCGTAAAGGAGTGCCGAGGCGCTGAGATCGGCTGCGTGGACTGCAAGAAGATCCTCGCCGGGAACGTGGTCAAGGAGCTGGCGCCGTTCCGGGAAAAACGCGCTGAACTGGCGTCGCAGCCCGAACTGGTGAAGCAGATACTTGAAGAGGGTAATCTCCATGCATCAACCGAGGCTGCAAAGACTATGCAGGAAGTGAGAAAAGCAATCAGGCTGTAAGAAAAGCAGGCTGATTGCTGAAGCTTTTACCTTCGGTCTTCAGCCTTCAGTCTAACCACCTGTTTCAAGTAAGGAGTTCCTGATTGACAGTCACCCCTCCAGCAGACATAACCCTTTTCCCCGACTTCTCCCAGGCCGTGTATACTATCAGAACCGAGTCCTTCGAGGGGCCTTTCGATCTCCTCCTCCATCTGATCAAGAAGAACGAGATAGATATATACAATATTCCCATCTCAGCCATTACCCGCCAATACCTGGAATACCTGGATATCATGAAGGAACTCAACCTGGACATTGCCGGCGATTTCCTGGTGATGGCCTCAACACTCATCCAGATCAAATCCCGGATGCTGCTGCCGCTCCCCGACGTTGAGGAAGCGGGAGAGGAAGAGATTGAAGACCCGCGAGCAGAACTGGTGCGAAGGCTCCTTGAGTACAGTAAATACAAGGATGCAGCCATTACCCTGAGTCAACGGGAACTTCTCGGCAGGGACACATTTGTCCGCAATTTTCCGGCGCCGGAACTGGACGAAATCAAGCCTGAACAGGAACAGCCTGATGTAGAGATGTTTGAATTGATCGAGGCATTCCGTCGGGTTCTTGCAGCTGTGCCGGCCGAAACGTTCCACGAGGTGGGCGCGGAAGGGCTCAGCATCGCCGACAGGATCAATGAGTTGTTGCTCTTGCTTCAAGGCTCGGATGCTGTTGAATTTGAAGATCTTTTCATAGGGAGCGTCATCAGGGAACAGGTTGTCGTGACATTCCTGGCTATTCTGGAATTGTGCAGGCTGAAGATGGTCAAACTCTCCCAGCAGCAGAGCTTCGGGACCCTCTGGGTCATTCCGGTGCTCCTTGAAGGTGGAGATTATATTGTAACGGAGGAAGACCTTGACCGGGACTTCGCTTAAATCAGTTGTGGAGAGCCTTTTGTTTGTCTCCGATGCTCCTTTGACATTGGACAGACTCTGTTCTATTCTTGAAGAGTACGACCGGGATGACATCCGGGATGCTTTGGCCGATCTGGATGCGGATTACATGAAAGAGGGGCGCGGCATATGCCTGGCTGAAGTTGCCGGCGGCTGGCAGTTACGCAGCAGGCAGGAAAACGCCGATTTTCTGCGTCGCCTGAGTCGCATCCGGCCATACCGGTTTTCACAGTCAGCCCTGGAGTCCCTTGCCATTATCGCTTACCGCCAGCCGATAACGCGCAGCGAAGTGGAGTATCTGCGAGGGGTTGATTCGGGTGGAGTGCTGAAAACGCTTCTCGAGAAAAAGCTTATCCGGATTTTGGGGAAAAAGGACATCCCCGGGAGGCCGCTTATCTATGGAACAAGTCGGGAGTTCCTGGAAGCTTTCAACCTAAAGGACCTGGCCAGCCTTCCGACCCTGAAAGAGGTCCAGGAACTGACCGCCCGCGATCTCCTGGAGCAGCAGGAGGAACTGCCGCTGCAGGGAATGGATGAAAGGAGCGGGACGGAATAGGAGAAATCATGGTACGTCAACCTGCTGTGGCCGGCCAGTTCTATACCAGCGATGCAAAAGAGCTGCGCGCGGAGTTGAACGTGTTTGTCGCCTCTCCGGGTGGCGGGGAGAAGGTGCTGGGGATTATCGCGCCCCATGCCGGGTATATCTACTCCGGTGCGGTGGCCGGACAGGTATACGGTGCTGTTTCTGTCCCACGAAACGTCATCATACTTGGTCCCAATCATCACGGTATCGGCGCCCGTGCGGCCCTCTATCCGGACGGGCAATGGATTACACCCCTGGGAGCGGTCAACATCAATCCGCATCTGGCCGAACTAGTCAGAAAGCATGCTCCGCTGGTTGAAGATGACACGGTCGCGCACCTCCATGAGCATTCCCTCGAGGTGCAGGTCCCGTTTCTCCAGCATGTGAGACCTGATGTTACCATTGTGCCGCTCTGTCTCGGTTTCGGCGATTATGCCTCATGTTTTGCCCTGGGGATCGGCATTGCCGGAGCAATCCGGGAATATGACGAAGAAGTGCTGATCGTCGCCAGTTCGGACATGACCCACTATGAGTCGGCAGCATCCGCCCGCTCCAAGGACGATGAAGCGTTACGGGAAATTCTGGATCTCAACCCCGAGGGACTCCTGAGTGTCTGCCGCAACATGGGGATTACCATGTGCGGGGTTATACCATCAACCGTCATGCTCGTGGCGGCCGTCGAACTGGGGGCGAGCCGGGCGCGCCTGGTGAAATACGCAACCAGCGGGGATGTGACGGGGGATAACAGGCAGGTGGTGGCATACGCGGCGCTTACCGTGTCATAGAGAAACGCGGCTTTTCCGCAATATCTGCGTAAGTCTTCGGGATTCCTTGTGCGGCGTAGCGTTGCTACGCCTCCGCGCAATCCCTCGACAGCCTTGATCTTGCGAAAAATCCGCGTTTCTTGTGTTCAAGCCATAAAATTAGATTAAATGGATCTGCTTCATGGATGTTATCACAACCCACGTAAACGCCGACTTCGACTGCCTCGGCGCCATGGTAGCCGCCGGCAAGCTTTACCCGGACGCTCTCATGGTCTTCTCCGGATCGCAGGAGAAGAGCATGAGAGACTTCTTTCTCAAATCCACAAGCTATGTCCTTAATTTTACCCGGCTCAAAGATGTTGACCTGAACAGCGTGACCCGGCTGATCATGGTGGATTGCCAGCATTCAATGCGAATCGGCCGGTTTGCCGAAATCCTCAAAAATCCCGGACTTGATGTAGTTATCTACGACCATCATCCCGAGTCGTCGGGTGACATCAAACCGTCCGGCGGGGTGATACGTGAATGCGGATCTTCTACCGCCATCCTTACCCTGATTTTGCGCGACCGGGGGATAGAGGTAAATTCCACCGAGGCAACCCTGATGATGATGGGTATCTACGAAGACACCGGCAGCCTTATCTTCCCTTCCACAACTGTGGATGACTATCAGGCCGCGGCATGGCTCCTGGAAAGGGGAGCCAACCTGAACACGGTGGCCGATTTCATCACTCAGGAGCTGACCTCTGAACAGGTGTCGCTTTTGAACGATCTCCTGAAATCGCTCAAAACAAGCGACTTGAAGGGGGTCGCGGTTTCCATTGCCCATGCATCTGTCGACCATTACATCGGCGATATTGCTGTCCTGGCCCACATGATGCGCGACATGGAGAATCTTCAGGCGCTCTTTATAGCTGTCGGAATGGGTAGCCGGGTCTACATCGTGGCCCGCAGCCGAATCCCCGAGGTCAACGTGGGCGAGGCCATGCACGATTTCGGCGGAGGCGGACATGCCACTGCGGCTTCGGCCACGGTCAAGGAGCTGACACTGCATCAGGTGCTTGCGAAACTGGATCAGACATTGCGTGACAGGGTGAATCCAAGGCGTGTGGCCAGAGACCTCATGTCTACTCCGGTCAAGACGCTTCCCTCCGCAACCACAATCACCGAGGCCGAGGAACTCCTGACCCGCTACAATGTCAATGCCATGCCGGTCATGGAAGACGGAGTCATGAGCGGCATCATTTCCAGGAATATCGTGGAAAAGGCGCTCTATCACGGCCTGGGCCGCCTCCCTGTCAGCGAATACATGCACACGGAATATGTGCAGGCCACTCCGGATACCCCTATTCAGGAACTTCAGGAGTATATCGTCGGACATGACCGGCGGTTGATGCCGGTATTCGAAGGGGATGAGCTGGTGGGGATCATTACCCGCACCAACCTCCTCCGCTATATGTATGCGGGCGAGGAGCTATATGACCTTGCCAGGGACAACCTGCCGGTACGGAGCCGTGAAGTCGAGCGGCTCATGAACAGATTACTTTCCACCAGGCTCATCCAGATGTTCCGCGACCTCGGCAGGGTCGGGAAAGAGCTGGATCTGCCTGTTTATGTTGTCGGGGGGTTTGTCCGCGACCTGCTGCTCGGCATAGAGAATTATGATGTCGACGTAACCGTGGAGGGAAACGGCATCCTGTTTGCCGAAACATTTGCACGGGAGTTCGGCTGCAGGGTCAAGAGCCATCAGAAATTCGGCACGGCAGTAATAATTTTCCCTGACGGCTTCAAGATCGATGTGGCCAGCACCCGTCTGGAGTATTACTCTTCCCCCGGCGCGCTCCCCACGGTCGAACGATCATCACTGAAGATGGACATGTACCGGCGCGACTTCACGGTCAATACACTGGCGATTCAGTTGAACAGCCAGGATTTCGGCAGCTTGATCGACTATTACGGTGGACAGAAAGACCTGCAGGAAAGACTGATCCGGGTACTGCACAATCTCTCCTTCGTGGAAGACCCTACCAGGGTCTTCCGGGCGATCCGTTTCGAGCAGCGGCTCGATTTCCATATAGCCAAACATACCGAGAACCTGATCAAGAGCGCCGTAAAGATGGACTTTCTGGAAACGCTGGGGGGCAAGCGCCTTCTTACAGAACTGGTCCACATACTTCGGGAAAAAGAGCCTCTGCGGGCGGTGGAGCGGATGAACGAACTCGGGCTGTTGCGATTCATACATCCGAAACTCAAGATGAGATCCGTAACACGGAAAATTCTGGAAGAGGCCAAAAAGATAGTTTCCTGGTTCGAACTCCTTTTTCTGGAGCGGCGCGGGGAGAAATGGGCGGTATATTTTCTGGCCATTTGCGAGTCCCTGAACGATGACGAGTTCAGGGAAACCTGCACCAGGCTGGCCGTTAACGAACATTACAGGGAAAAACTCTTCGAGGCGCGCAAGAAGTCCGGAGAAATGCTGGATGTCATGCAGAGAAGGGCTGTGCGGGGCCCTGTCGTCGAGAGGAGCGACATCTATCAATGGTTGAAGGATCTCCCGGTGGAACTTCTTCTCTACCTGATGGCCAGGACCGATAACGATGAGGTTAAGAAATTCATCTCCCTCTATTTCACCCAACTGCAGAACATCCGATGTTTGATTACAGGCAAGGACCTGCAGGAAGTCGGGGTGCCTGCGGGACCCCGTTTCCGGGAGATCCTCGACAAGGTGCTGGTTGCACGGCTGAACAACCTGCTTCATAGCAAGGAAGACGAATTGCGGTTCGTCAGGCAAATTCTTGGAAAAGGGTAACGCAATTCCTTTGGATGTCGAAATTGATCAAATATCCCACTTCGAATTGTTACAAATCTGTTAATGAATCTCATCTGCAATCAATTTAACAATATGTAATTATGTTATTATAATGTAACGAATGAGTTTTTAGTGTGCATTTGTCCCTCCATTTTTGCTATACTTTTTTAAGATTGCAATCCACGCCCGGTAAGGATATACATGAAAAAGTACAAGCGGATGGCGATGAGGGTTTTATCGTTCATTATTCTGATTCTCTGGACAGTACCCTGTTCAGCGACGGAATCAGCTTTTAAGGAAGTTTTCCAGGATTCCCTGTACGGCGGGGTAGCAGGCACTCTGATAGGCGCCGCTGTAATGGCTTTCACAAAGAGAACGGGTGATCACCTGGATTATATGGGGTTTGGAGCGGCAGGCGGCGCCATAGTCGGTGCGGCCGTCGGCCTGACCCTGGTAAACAGGTCCCTGGCAGCGGTGGAGAAGGGAAAAGTGAAGTTCGCGATACCTGCCATTATCCCCGATTTCCAGGGTGTAAACGCCAAGGGTGTTAGCATGTATGTAATTAATGCTGAAGTGCTCAGCGGCAAATTCTGAAGACATTTCGATTGCTGAGAGAAAAAGGGGCGACTGTAAAAGTCAGCCCCTTCTTTGTTTTGGGGCTTAGCCCCGGATTAAAACCCGTTCAACCCGTCACTGCGCGGATAGACTCCTTTATTCCGTCCATAAGCAGATGCAACTCTTCAAGGGAGATGGAGAGGGGAGGGAATACCACGATCACATTGCCGAGCGGCCGGAGAAAAATGCCGTATTTCCTTGCCTCCCGGCAGACTCTGACTCCGATGCGCTCCTCCCAGGGATAAGGTTCACCCGTTCCCTTGTCATTCACCAGTTCAATCCCGCCGATCATTCCCGAATGTCGTACATCACCCACATGAGCAAGAGTATATAATTCATGGAGACGTTCTTCCAGAAAGGCAATTTTGGGAGGAAGCAGATCGAGCAGACGCTCCTTTTCAAATATGTCGAGGCTCGCCAGTGCAGCGGCGCAGGCGATGGGATTGCCGGTGAAGGTATGGCCGTGGAAGAAGGTCTTCAACTCGCCGTATTCGCCCAGAAAGGCATCGTAGATCCGCTGCGTGGTCAGGGTCGCAGCGAGCGGCAGATATCCCGCGGTAATACCTTTGGAGAGTGCCATGATATCCGGGGTTACCCCCTCACGTTCACAGGCGAACATGCTGCCGGTGCGGCCGAATCCAACGGCAACCTCGTCGGCGATCATGAGGATGTCGAATCGATCACACAATTCACGGACCCGACGGACAAACCCTTCCGGTTGGACGATCATCCCGCCTGCCCCCTGGACGAGCGGCTCTATCACAAGGCCGGCCAGTTCTCCCGCATGCTCTTCCATAAGCCGCTCCAGTTCCTTCAGGCAGAGGAGGCCGCATTTTGAGCTGTTCCGTTCAGAAGTGAGCGTGCAGCGGTAGCAGTAGGGTGCAGGTGACTGGATAACTGGGAAGAGGAGAGGGCGGAAGACCTCGTGGTACAAGTCGATCCCGCCGACGCTCATGCTGCCGATGGTGTCGCCGTGGTAGGCGTTTTTGAATGAAATGAACCGTGTTTTGAGCGGCTTCCCCATCTGCCGCCAGTATTGGAAGGCCATCTTGATCCCGACCTCCACGGCGGTGGAGCCGTTGTCCGAGTAAAAAACCTTGCACAGGCCGGGCGGGGCAATCTCCACGAGCCGTTTGGCGAGGATCGCGGCCTGGTCGTTGGCAAGCCCCAGTTGGGTGGAATGCTCCAGGCGGTCTACCTGCAACTTTACAGCTTCATTGATCTCCCTGCGACAATGGCCGTGTATATTGGCCCACATGGAGGCGACCCCGTCCAGCCAGCGGTTGCCGTCTGAATCGATGAGCCAGGACCCTTCGCCGCCAACGATTACGATGGGGGCATCCAATTCCCAATCCCGCATCTGGGTAAAAGGGTGCCAGACGTAGAGGCGGTCATATTCCCGCATGGTAGCTGTATCCATGGTGAAATGCTCCTTGATTTTACCGCAGGGAATGCAGGGAAATCCTCAGCCCCTCAGCCGGCCCCGATTTCCCGCAACAATATCCGTGTGGCCGGCTCATTGTCAAGCCGCTCCGCGAGCGCTTCGACAATCTCCCTAAGCCCATTTCCTTCAAGATGGGGAAAAATACCAAGGAGCGGCGCCCCGGCAAGGGAGGCGATCAGGTGGGGGGCAGACTCTTCTGCGATACCGGGTTTCTCCGGATAGTTGTTTATGACCACCCCTTTGACGGTGATGCCGAGTTGCCTTGCCGCGAAGCAGGTCATCAAGGTGTGGTTTATTGTCCCGAGATTCGGCCGTGCAACGACGAGCAGGGG
>JBGQDJ010000003.1:0-24098 GCA_041495805.1 Geobacteraceae bacterium | reverse complement strand
TCGCTTGCCGTTTTTATCTGCAGAATGTAGCTGTTGATTTGCTCGTCGGGATGGGTCGTGCACAAATCCCGCAATATCTGGCTGAATCCGTAAATATTGTTCAGTTGAGAGCGCAGGTCGTGGGTAGCCGTGTAGTTGAAAGCTTCCATATCTCTATTGGCGCACTCCAGTTCAGTGGCTCGCTTTGTCAGTTCGGTGTTCACTCTTTCGAGCGACGCCTCCGCCTCCTTGCGCTCCGTAACATCCTGGGCGGACCCGATCAACCCGATCGACTTGCCGACGCCATCGGTAATGACCGCTCCCCGTGCATGGATGACGCGGGTGATTCCATCGGGACGGATTATACGATAGTGAACATTATAAGGGGCTTGATGAGAAAGGGTCTCCTGGACCGCACTATTAACCGTTGCCCGGTCATAGGGATGGACCAGTTCAATAAAGCTTTCATAGGTCGATAAATCCATACCGAAAATCCGGCTGAATTCATCCGACCCGGTTATTTCATCCGATATCGAATCCCATTCCCAACTGCCGATATGGGCGATACGCTGTGCTTCGGCGAGCTGGCGCTCGCTTTTGATCAATCTTTCATCAGCCCGGCAGCTCAGCTCAGCGGCTTCTGATGCCTCCTTTATCCCTTTGCCGATTCCCATATTTGCTCCTATAACTCAAGTAATCTAATGCTCAAAATCATTTCAGCACGACCCTTCTATCTGTTCTCTATAAAATACATTATTGGTATCATTCAATTATAATGCCAAGTGGAACAGATCAACAATAATGTATATAACTTAGCAGGTTAGAGAAGATAATGAATGATCTGGGAAGGTTGTAATGCTGCAAAAAAATATGGATGATAAACATTATCTGTACATTGCCTGTGTCTTCAGCTATTCGCCTGTTTGTCGAGCAACTCCCGGATTACCCCTATGCATTTCCTGAAGTCGATCGGTTTCGAGACATAGGCGTCCATGCCGCAGGCCAGGCATCTATCCTCGTCTTCCTTCAAAGCGTGGGCCGTCATGGCAAGGATGGGTATGTGCCCGCCATGCTCCTTTTCCCGGACGCGGATGGTCGCGGTGGCTTCGAAACCGTCCATCACGGGCATCTGCACATCCATTATGATGAGGTCATACCCTCCCTTCCCGCACATCTCCACCGCTTGCCTGCCGTTGGCCACGAAATCGATATCGAAATCATGTCGCTTAAGCATCAGTCCGAAGACCTTCCTGGTTGTTTCATCGTCCTCGGCGATGAGGAGGTGTGGCCTGGTCTCCCTGCAGGCGGGAGGGGTGTCGCTCGCCGCAGGGGGCGTCATACCGGAAACGAGGGCTTCCGCGCAGAGTGTTCCGGCTTCGCATAAGGGGATGGTGATGGAGAAAATGCTGCCATGGCCCTCTTCGCTTTCGCAGCTGATCGTTCCACCCATCCGTTCCACCAGCTCCCTGCTTATGGCCAGTCCAAGACCGGTGCCGCCGAATACGCGGGTGTGGGAGTCGTCGATCTGGCTGAAAGGACGGAAGAGCAGATTCCGCTTGTCAGCGGGGATGCCTATGCCGGTGTCCGCGATTGTGAAGGTGATCTCCCTCTTGCCGGCGGCGGATCTTTCACCGGCTGTGACGGTAACAACCACCTTCCCGCGCTCGGTGAACTTGACGGCGTTGCCGATGAGGTTGGTCAGGATCTGTCGCAGCCGCATCTGGTCTCCGATCACGGTTTCCGGCAGGTCGTCCGCCTTCGACAGGATCAGCTCAAGCCCCTTGCGCCGCGCCTCGGGTAGGATGATATCGACCGCGAAATTCACATAGATGGCCAGGGTGAAGGGCTTTTCCTCGATGGAGAGTTTCCCTTCCTCGATCTTGGTCAGGTCGAGTATGTCGTTGAGGATTTGGAGCAGAGACCTGGCCGATGTGTAAGCCGTGTCTATGCATTCGCGTTGCTCGGGATCGAGGGTTCCGCCCAGGGCGACCTCGAGCATGCCGAGTACGCCTGTCATGGGTGTGCGCAGCTCATGGCTCATGTTGGCAAGGAAGCGGCTCTTGGCCCGGTTGGCTTGCTCGGCCGCCCAGGTTCGCTCGATAACCTTGCTTTCCAGTTCATCATGGGCCAGACGCAGTTCATTCTCCATCCGCGTGTGCTCCGAGATATCTATAACAGCCACGCGGCACTCGTTCCCCGAATTGTCGGCCAGGGCTTCGATCTTCGCATGGATGGGGCGCGCCACATGATTACTGAGCGTCACTTCGCACGACTCTTTGACGCGACTTTCAAAGGAGTTCGCAAGAAAAGAAGTGAGAACGGGACCGTCTTTTTGCAGAACGAATCGCCCGAATCGCCGGCCGATCAGGCGGGAACGCTCGATCCCGAGGAGCGCGGCGCCGGTGAGGTTCACGCCTTGGATAACCCCCTCGCGGTCGAGGGTAAAGTAGCCGGCCGGAGAGAAATCGTAGAGGTCAGTGTACTTTTCCAGTAACTTCTCCAACTCATCCTGGGCCTGTTTGAGCTCCGAATTCTGCAACTCCAGTTCGATCCGGTGGACATCCAGTTCATGGAGAAGCCCCTGCAATTCGGTGTCTTTCCGGGAAGTGGGTGATTTCGCGGTTTTCGCTTTCAGCTTTTCTTCGGGGCGCCGGAGCAGTTCAGCGGCCGAGGTTGACTGGACCTTGTCTTTATCTATTCCCATCGCAGACCCTTTTCATTTTGGTTGTCAGGCTGACCCGGCCGACGTAGGCAGGGCAACTTTGGCGGAGTTTGCCGGCGGAAGAGGGAGCTTTCTTCACTCTTCAGCGTTTAGAAGTTTCTTAAGACTTGCTATCTCTTCGCGCAGTTCCCCTTCCAGCCTCTTGGCCGAGGTGATCTCCATAAATGTGATGACCAAGCCGCCGATTGCGTCTTCCATCGTGCGGTAGGGCATGATGCGCACCGAAAACCAGCGCCCGTCGGTGGCGACGATCTGCTTCTCTGAAAATACCAGGGTCCTCAGCACATCCCGTGCCTCTTCGGTCATTCCGGGATATAGCAGGTCGCTCGCGATGTCGGAAAGCGGTCGCCCCACATCGCCCGGAATCAGCTTGAAGAGTTTGTTCGCCCCGCTGGTGAAGCGCTGGACACGGAGTTCATTGTCCAGGAACACGGTGACTATTTCCGTGCTGTTGAGCAGGTTCCTCATGTCGTTGTTCACCCGGCTAAGCTCTTCCATCTTGGACTGTTGCTCCGCGTTCACGGTCTGCAACTCTTCGTTCAGGGACTGCATCTCTTCCCTTGAGGTGGTCAACTCCTCATTGGTGGACTGCAACTCCTCATTGGTGGACTGCAACTCCTCATTGGTGGATTTGAGCTCTTCCTGCGAGGATTGCATCTCCTCGCGGGTGGTCTGAAGTTCTTCGCGGAATTGCTGTAGCTCCTGATCCATTTCGAGATCCCTGGCGCTGCCCGCCGAGCCGTGTTTGCCGCGGGCCGGCGCTTTCTTTTGCAGAGGGGTTGCCACGTCAATAAAGACGATCATCACCATCCCCCGCAGCGCCTCCGGCTCTTCTATCGCCTGGACAGTGATGTCAACAGTCTGCATGCCGCCGTTGGTCCCGACCTTGAGAGACTTAACGGTTATCGCCCCTTTTTGCCGGAGCGCCTTCTGGAAGGCGCTTCCCAGATCAAAACGGAGCCCTTCACGGGCCATGGCAAAGATATTCCAGTTGGCCTTGCCGGCCGCCGGCTCAAGATATTTGCCGGTCCGCCCGCTGATATAGAGGATATCACCCTTGTCGTTGACCATCACGGCGGGAGGGGAAAAGTGCTGCAGGAGCAACTGCTCCGCGAGGGACTGGAGATTGGCCGCGGGTTTCAACATCGTTGACTCCTTTCCTACTCCGGGCAGGGCAGGGACAAGCGAGGCCGGAAAAGCCAGCGGCGCCGCCCGCAGGATCGATTCACGCCGCCGGAAGAGTCTCGACTTGATGTTAAGCGGCGCGAAGAGATCGGTGAAGGCGCCGATGGTTTCCGCGTTCCCCAAAAAGAGGACGCCGTCGAGATTGAGGCTGTAGTGAAAGAGCGGGACGAGTTCTTTTTGCAGTTCCGGAGCCAGATAGATCAGCAGGTTGCGGCAGATGAGGATATCCAGCTTGGTAAAGGGGGGGTCCATGATGACGTTCTGGGTAGCGAAGGTAACCATCTCGCGGATCTCCTTGGCGATCCGGTAGCCGTTCTCTTCCTTGATAAAAAAACGGCGCAGGCGCGCGGGAGATACGTCCGCGGCGATGTTGGCCGGATAGTGGCCCTGGCGGGCCTTTTCAATTGCGTCCCGGTCCAGGTCGGTTGCAAATATCTGCAGGTCGTAATTTTCTTTCGGTTTGATCTGTTCCAGCGCCTCCCTGAAGGCAATGGCCAGTGAATATGCCTCCTCCCCGGTAGAGCAGCCTACGGACCAGGCCCGCAGCACCCTGCCGGACTGCCGGGCCGCCAGGAGTGGCGGGATGGCCTCTCCCTGCAGATGCTCCCATGCCGCGGGGTCGCGGAAAAAGCTGGTAACACCGATCAGAAGTTCCCTGAAGAGGAGTTCCACCTCCTGGGGGTTCTCCTGCAGATAGCGAACATAGGAGGCAATCCTGTCGATCTTGTGAATCCCCATGCGCCGGTCGATACGTCGGTAGACGGTGTTCTTCTTGTACATCGAGAAATCGTGGCCGGTGCGCGCCCGGAGCAGGATGAGGACTTTCTCCAGGGCGCTCTGGTCCTTCTCCTCCAATGGCTCGGTCTTGACGATGGTGAGGGAGTGCCGCAGAAAGCCGATGATCTTGCCGGGCAAATCCTCCGCCGGGGCCACGAGGTCGGCCAGCCCGGCGTCGATGGCGCTCCTGGGCATGCTGTCGAACTTGGCCGAGCCGGGTTCCTGGACCAGTACCAATCCCGCCTTTTCCTTGATGGCCCGAAGGCCCATGGTGCCGTCCGAGCCCATGCCGGAGAGAATAACGCCGATGCTCCGATCCCGCCGGTCCTCGGCCAGGGAGCGGAGGAAGAAATCGATCGGGAGACGCAGGCCGCGGGGCGCAATTGGCTCGAACAGGTGCAACACCCCGTGCAGGATGGACATATCCTTGTTGGGCGGGATTACATATACGCAATCCGGCCTGATCCGCATCCGGTCTCTGACCTGGAAAACCTCCATGCGGGTGGTGCGCTGGAGCAGTTCGGGCATGACCCCCTTGTGCGTGGGGTCCAGGTGCTGGATAATGACAAAGGCCATGCCGCATTTGTCCGGCACATGCCCGAGAAATTGCTCCAGCGCCTCGAGCCCGCCGGCGGAGGCGCCGATGCCGATTATTGGGAAGGGAACGGGTTTTTGTTTCTCCGGAGCGATTTTTGGAGAATTCATGTCTGTTTTTTTCACGACTATCGCGTGTTTTGAAGGTTTTTTCATGATCAAACTATATATTGTTATTTTATATTGACAAGAAAATTCCGGCTATGGGCTCGTTTTTGATTCATCTCTTGATCTTCTGATGCATGCGGGTGAGGTGGAACCATATCCAGGTGAGGATGGCGGCGGTCAGCCGGCCGGGTGGATGGTCCGTGAGCCGGTCCAGATAACTATCGTGAAAATCGAGAAGAGGGGTGTTCACTTCCCCAGGGGGGATGCATCCGCGGAAATTCCGTCGAGTGTCGAGGAATAAGGGGATCTGCCAGGCGTGGGAGCGGACGTAATCGCCGGTTGCATGCCAGAGGGCAATTCGCCGCATGAGGGGGAGGTCGCCTATCATCCGGTTAATTTTGTTGAGCATGGGCGCCAGCGGTAACCGGCCGATCCTGTCATTGCCGACATAGAGGGAAGGGAGTTCATGGAAGAATCTCTCCCATCCCTGGGAAGCGAAGTTCATGATGATGGCGTTCAGGACCTGGCGCTCATAGAGCCCTTCGGTCTCGAAACGGCGGGCTGAGGTGATTATTTCCGCGGGGAAAAGGAGCCACTTCCCCCCCTCCCGGAGCTTCTCGGTAAAGCGCGTTTCAGAAAGCATGGGCAGCGATTCAGCAAAGAAACCTGCCTCGGCAAAGTGCGTGCGCCGCAGCATGATCCCCTGGTCGCCGTGGCTGCAATCCCGGCGGTTCAGGCGCGCCTTGCACTCATAAAAGTAATAGGGGAGGGAAGGGGAGGAGCCGTTGCGGTCAAAGCGGAGGGAGAAATGACCGGCGACCCGTTCATCCCCCCCGGAGGTTATTTCCCTGTCCAGAAGGTCAAGCGCCGAACGGAGAGCATGAGGGTCTCTGAAGCGGGAATCGGCATGCATGAAGAGGAGAGTTTCCCCCCGGCTTGAAGCTGCGCCGCTGTTCATCTGCCTTCCGCGGCCCTGTCCCCCCTCGACGACGTTCAGGCTGAAGGGGGCCTCTTCTCCCATCCGGCGCATAAGTTCCACAGATCCGTCAGTTGAACCGCCGTCGCTTAAAATAAGCTCAAGGCGGACACCCTCCTGTTCGGCCAAGGTGCGAAATATGGCCGGGAGGTTCTCTTCCTCGTTAAGAACCGGAACTATGACCGAGAGTTCAGGGGGAACAGCCATTCTTCATCCCAATGCACGAAACCATTTAATACGGATCGATCGATATTTGCAGCATGGCCACACATTATACAGATTTCCCGCGAATGTGACAGCATGTTAATCGGACCTTTTCCCTTGCCGCTAAAGTTTCTTCCTGATATAAATCTGCAATGGAACCGAAACCGCGGGTCTCTCTCCGGGAGATATTCAAAACATTCATAATCATAGGAAGCACGGGCTTCGGCGGCGGTATGGCGGTGGTCTCGCTCACCGAGCGTTACTGCGTGCGAGACAGGAAATGGCTCACCATTGACGAGTTCCTGCACGGCCTCGCCTTCAGCCAGATCCTCGGTCCCTTTTCCCTCAATATCTGCACCTTTGTCGGATATTATCTGCGCGGTGTCATCGGCGGGATCATCGCTTCGGTAGCCTTTATTTTACCGTCGTTCTGCCTGATATCTCTCCTCACATGGCTATATTTCAGGTTCCACGAACTGCCTCAGCTGGAATCGGCCCTGAAGGGAACCAATCCGGTGGTTATCGGCATTATACTCGTGGCGGTGGTCTCCATGAGGAAATCTTCGGTAAAGGGAATCAACGGCTGGGTAATGGCGCTGATTGCCTTTGCCGGAGCCGCCTTTTTCAGTATCAGCTCCCTTACGATCCTGATGCTTGCGGCTCTATGGTCGTTTGCCAGGGCCTATTACATGAGGGAGAACGATTGATGGCCGGACTTGCCAAGCTGGCGTGGGTCTTTCTGAAGATCGGGCTGATCTTTTTCGGCGGCGGATATGTCCTGATCCCGCTACTGCACCGTCTCATGGTAGATCAGTACAAGTGGCTCACCCTCCGGGAGTTCATGGACGGTCTGGCGCTGTCGCAACTCACTCCCGGGCCGATCGCCATTCTGGCGACTTTCACCGGCTTCCGTGCCGGCGGCTTCTGGGGCGGTTTGATAGCCACTTTTTTTATCTTTCTTCCCTGTACGGCGCTTATGCTCTTTATTTCAAGCCATTATGATAAATTCCGCAAAATGAAACTGTTCAGGGGGACACTTGACGGAGTCCTGCCGGCGGTGGTGGGACTCGTCGCCGCGGCCGCCTGGAACCTGGGGACGAGTTCACTGGTCGGTGCGCGTGATTTCATGCTCCTGGCAGTGGGCTTTCTTATTCTCCAGTTCACCCGGATAAGTCCGATGTTTGTCATACTCGGCGCCGGGGCTATCGGCTATTTCTTTCGCTTCACCTGACATGGGAAAGGGTGAAGAGTGAAAAGAGGAAGTAAACATGATCATCTCCATAATCGCCGCCATGACGGATAACCGGGTTATCGGCAGGGACGGCGCCATTCCGTGGGACATACCGGCCGACCGGCGGCATTTCAGGGAGCTTACCATGGGGCACCCGGTTATCATGGGCAGGAAGACCTTCGAGTCGATCGGACGGCCGTTGCCTGGGCGCTTCAACATCATCCTCAGCAGGAGGGGCGATTTCCGGGCGGAGGGGTGCAGCGTTGCGAAAACCCTTGAAGATGCACTTCTGGCATGCGCCGGCGCTGATGAAGTGTTTATCTGTGGCGGAGAGGAGCTTTACCAGCAGGCCCTTCCACTGGTGGAGAGGATTTTCCTGACCGTTATCCATCAGGATTATGACGGTGATCTGTTTTTCCCGCCGATACCGCCGGATTTCGCGGAGACGGAGCGCTCGGAGTGCGCAGACGTGACGTCGCCATGCACATTCATAATCTACAGGCGAAGAAATGACTGACCAGGATTAATGAGATTGTGCGTTGCGATGCCGGCCAATATGCTGTAAAATTGTTCAAACAGCAGGAAGCGTTGAGTCACGGTAAGAGATTCGATCATTTTTTGCGGAAGGATGAACGATATGTACCATGAAGAGGCCGAACAACTTGTTTCCAAGGGGCGGGAGGCGCTGGCCAACGAGCACGAGTATCTGGCGCTTACATGCTTCGAACAGGCTATCCGCATGGAATGGACACCACTGACCTGTTCCTGCCTTGCATATTGCCGGGCAAAGGTGAAGGGGAATTATCGCGAGTCCATTTTACTTGCCCGCAAGTCGCTGGAACTGGAGCCCGATAATGCGGTCCATTACGGGAATATGGGAAGAATACTGATTCTTTCCGGGGAAGTGGATAATGGCATCAGTATGTTGCGCCAGGGGCTTCATCATGGTGATGATATCGATATAATCAAGGAACTCGAACGGCTCGGCATACGCAAACCACCACTCTTCAAGAAGCTTGCGAGGAGCCATCCACTGAACAAGCACCTCGGTCTTCTGCTATCGCGACTGGGGTTAAGATGAGAAGAGGCGTCCGGTATTAACCGGGCGCTTTTTTTATGCATCGAGCCATGGCGGGATTGACTCAACCCGCCGGCAATGCTACCCTGACATTATGCGGAGTTCAAGTTGTGAAGCCCTGGTGCTCGGGACAATGGACTATCGGGAAGCCGACAGGATAGTGACCCTCTTTACCCTGGAGCACGGAAAGGTGAGGGGGATAGCCCGGGGTGCGAAAAAAAGCGTCAGGCGATTCGGCGGCGCTTTGGAGCTCTTCGCCCGTCTCCGGACCGACCTTGTTTTGCGGGAAGGGCTGGCCGGAATCAGTTCCGTGGACATCGTGACCGTTTTCCCCTCAATCCGGAAGGATCTGGAAAAGATCGGCCTTGCCGGTTATGCATGCGAACTGATCGATGCCCTCCTGCCTGAAGGAATGTGCAATTCTCGTCTGTTCAGGCTCCTTAATGCCTATCTGGAGCATCTTGACAGCTCTCCAGCATCAAAGTCGGACCGCCGATTTTTCGAGATGAATTTCCTTAATGTGCTCGGTTATTGTCCGTCGCTTGAGCAATGCGCCACATGCGGCGGGGAACTGGACGGCTCAGCCTGGACACGGCATTCCAAGGCTGCCGACGGCCTTTTCTGCGCCCTCTGCGGCAGAGGTGGAAACCCTGTTTCCATGGAGACTGTGCTCCTGCTCAGGCAGACCCTGCTGACCGGACGTTTCGCCGTGGTACTGTTCCCGCCTCCGGAGCTGGAAGAGGCTGGGAATTTCCTCGATTGCGCCATTGCCGCACATCTTCAGCGCCCGCTGAAAGCGCTTTCCTTTCTGAAGGAGATCGGCGAATAGCCAAGTAACTTCACTCAAAGATAAAATTAACAGGGATAATCAGGATGAACAGGATGAAAGGCCTTGGTTTCAATCCGAATACGACTTTGATTTTATACTGTATATCCTGTTCATCCCTGTAAAAATATGTTTTATGTTTTTTTTGCCAGGCCTGTGTCGGCTTTGAGTTCGCCGAAATCTGTTGACCGATGGGAAAAGGCGGGGTATGATTCCAGATCCAAATGCCGGACACCGGATCTCAAAAAAATGCTACCAATTGGGATCCGGGGTTCGTGATTTGGTTATTTTTTTGACAGCAAGGCCCATATGTCTGTAATTGATTCAAGAAAACTCCCTCCCCAGAGCATCGAGGCGGAGATGTCGATACTCGGCGGCATCCTGCTGGAAAACGAGGCGATCAACCGCACTCTGGAGATTCTCACACCCGATGACCTCTACCGGGAGAATCACCGCAAGATATTCCGTGCGATGATCGAACTGAACGAGCGCAATGAGCCGTGCGATCTTATCACCCTGACTACTATCCTGAAAAAGAAGGGTGAGCTGGAAGAGGTTGGAGGGGGAGCTTATCTCGCAACACTTGTCGATTACGTGCCGACCGCCGCGAATATCGCCTTCTATTGCAGGATCATCAAGGAAAAGGGACTGACCCGGAAGTTGATAAACGCAGCCACCGAAATAGTCACCCGCGGCTATGACGACCAGATGGAGGTGGCTGAACTCCTCGACAATGCCCAGAAGGCGATCTTCGAGATTTCCGAAAACAAGCTCCGCCCGGCATTCTTTCCGGTCAGTACCGTTTTGAGGGAGACCATCAAGAATATCGAGCTCCTCTATGAGAAAAAGGAGCACGTCACCGGCGTTCCGACCGGTTTCATCGACCTGGACGAAAAGACCGCCGGCTTCCAGCGTGGCGACCTGATCATAATTGCAGGCCGTCCCTCCATGGGGAAGACCGCCTTTGCCCTCAATATCGCCCAGTATGCGGCCCTGCACAGCGACCAGAAAACCCCGGTCGCCATATTCTCCCTGGAGATGAGCAAGGAACAGCTTGTGACCAGGCTCCTCTGCTCCGAGTCAAGAATAGACGCCAGCAGGCTCCGTACCGGACATCTGGTGGACACCGACTGGGAAAAGCTTGCCCGCGGCGCGGGAAAACTCCACGAGGCGAAGATATACATAGACGACTCCCCGTCAATATCGGTTCTGGAGATGCGCGCCAAGTGCAGGCGCCTCAAGTCGGAGCAGAATCTGGGGCTGATAATCGTCGATTATCTGCAGCTGATGCGCGGCGGCTCCAATCCCGAATCGCGGCAGCAGGAGATTTCCGAGATATCCAGGTCCCTTAAGGCCCTAGCCAAGGAACTGGAGGTGCCTGTTGTCGCCCTCTCCCAGTTGAACCGGGGCCTGGAAAACCGCACCGACAAGCGCCCCATGATGAGCGACCTGCGGGAATCCGGGGCCATCGAGCAGGACGCCGACCTTATAATGTTCGTCTACCGGGAGACGGTCTACTGCGAAAAATGCAAGAACCGGGATCTCAACTGCGACGAAAATCACGAACACAATGCCGAGATAAATATCGGCAAGCAGCGTAATGGACCGATCGGTACGGTGAACCTTGCCTTCCTCGGCGAATACACGCGGTTCGAGAACCAGAGTCATAGAAACGACTATTAACAGACTGAAGGCTGAAGACTGAAGGATTATTAAACCTTCAGCCTTTTACCTCCAGCCTGATTTTCTGAGGTGAATATGATACATCCAACAGCGCACATCAGTCCCACCGCAAGAATTGCGGAAGACGCTGAGATCGGTCCGAATGTCATTGTCGGCGAACTCTCGGTTATCGGCAGCGGCACCAAGGTCATGGCCAATGCCGTGATCGGGCCATGGACGACCATCGGCGAAGACAATGTTATCCATTACGGCGCCATTGTGGGGCATGACCCACAGGATATCGGCTATGCGGGTGAAGAGAGCTACGCCGTGATCGGCAATGGAAACATCATCCGCGAGTACGCCACCATCCATCGGGGGAACCGTCCCGGTACCACCACTTCTCTCGGTGACAACAACTTTATCATGATCCAGTCCCATGTGGCGCATAACTGCGAGTTGGGGAGCTACATCGTTCTGGCCGGGGGAGCGCTCCTGGCCGGTCATGTGACCGTTGCGGACCGGGCGATAATTTCAGGCAACTGTGTGGTTCACCAGTTCTGCCGCTTAGGCCGCCTCTCCATGATGCGCGGGTTGTCGCGCACTTCGCGTGATGTTCCCCCCTTCTGTATCATGGATGAGACCCATACCGTGAAAAGCCTCAACCTGATTGGGCTCCGCAGGAACGGCATCGACGCCAAGAGGGTGCGGGCGCTCAAGAACGCCTTCCTTATCCTTTTCCGGGGCGGGCTCAACATGCAGAACGCAATCGAGCAGGTTGAGTCGGAAATTGAACTGACCGAAGATGTACGCGAGTTGATCGATTTCATAAAGAGTTCCAAGCGGGGGGTATGTTTCGGAGAAGGAACCGATGTCTCGGAATTCGTTTGATTCATACGGAAACAGCGATTGAACGGCTATTAACGCGGATAGAAAAGTATTGACGCAGACAAATCAATAAAATCCGAAACCCTGAATACGCGATCCTGAACGGTTTTACTGCCTCTGACGTTCAAGATTTCGCCATGGGAATTTCGGATTTTGAATTTTATGGTAAGCTGTTTTTACCGATAATGAATCAGAAGGGATGAGTTATGACTGAATACAATCCATTGCGGCAACTTCCTGCTGATGCGGGCTATAAAAAGGGTGATCTGCTGGTGCTTTGCGGAGAGCTGTTCGGGCGGGGCTACGCCAACGGCATCGTGGACGAGGCGAAAAAACGTGGTATGACCGTGATCGGCACCACCGTGGGACGCAGAGGCGCTGACGGTTTGCTGCGGCCGCTTCTGGATGATGAATTGGCTGAAGCAGAGGCGCAGTTGGGAGGGAAGATCATCAATATCCCCCTGGAGGCCGGTTTTGACATGGAACCGGATGCAAGCGGCCTCACGCCGGTTGAGCGTCTCAAGGGGACCAGGCCCGACGAGTGGAATGAGGTCGTGCTCGACTGGGACGGTATTGAACAATCCAGGATGCGGGGTATCGCCAGGTTTACGGCTGGGCTCTCGATGGCGGCGCTTGAACTGGAGAAGCTGATCCCAGCCGGCGCTAATGTGCTGTTTGTCCACTGCATGGCCGGCGGTGTCCCTCGCGCTCGGGTCTACATGCCTGTTTTCAACAGGGTCTTCAAGGGACAGGGAGAACGATATCTCTCCTCGGAGAGGTTCTGGAACTCTGATATGGGGCGTCTGTGCAAGGTCAGTTTTGACGAGGTGAGCGCCGATACCTTCTCCTGCCTTATCGATGCCACGGAGGCCTGTCGGACACGGATAGGGGCTCATGGTGGTAAGGTCGCCTATGCAGCATACGGCTACCATGGGTGTGAGGTGCTGATCAACGGCGCATACACCTGGCAGTCCTATACACCGTACCTGACCGGGTGGGCCAAGATACGGCTGGAAGATGCCGCCGCAGCCGCTCGAAGCCGTGGGATAGCGGCATCGGTATTCAATTCGCCTGAGATACAGACCAACTCAAGCGCCCTCTTCATGGGGGTGGAGATATCCCTCTACCCGCTCCTGGCCGCTCTGGACAGGGAAGGGGGGGGCGTCGCGGCGAGCGGAATTAAGGAAGAGTGCCGATCGCTTCTCAAGGAAGGATCTTCCCTTGAGTCGCTCCTGGATATTGCCGGGGAGTTTCTCTCCGCGCCGTTGATGGCCGGTTTCAGGGATTTTGCAACATGGCCTCACCACAATACCCCCGAACAGGCTGAATTGATGCTGAACTGCTCCGCCACACTTCTGGAAATGAACAATAATGCAAAGGAAATAGTCTGTGCCGTTCTCTCCCGCTCGGTTTTCACAGCGGTGGGGAAACTGATGATGGACACCATGTGGGAGTCGACCGCGCCTGTCTATTGGCTCAACCATGATATTATCGCCAGAAGAGTGACCGCCTTGTAAATTAATTGAAAGGATAAAGGTTTCCCATGACGCCTAAGATATTGCTTGTCGATGATGTTCCTATGTTTCTGGAGCTGCAGAAGATGTTTCTGCGATTGTCATCCGTCAGAATACTCACCGCAAAGGACGGGGTAGAGGCGTTGCAGACAGCCAAAAAAGAGAGGCCCTCCCTTATCTTCATGGACCTGCATATGCCGAATATGGGAGGCGCCGAATGCTGCGCCCGGATCAAGGAAGACCCGCAATTAAAGTCGATACCGGTTGTTATGATCACTTCGGAAGGAAAGGAGGAGGAGAAGGCGATCTGTGTCAAGGCCGGTTGTGATGAATTCATGACCAAGCCTATCGACCGTGTTCTTTATCTGGAAATGGCGCGAAGATTCGTGCCGACCGTAGATCGTCGAGAGACCAGGATACCCTGCCGGGCAAAAGTCAAATTCAGGGTTTTCGGATTGACTCTGTCAGGGGAAATACTGGATATAAGCGCTAATGGAGTTTATGTGGCGACTGATTACGAGGTTGAAATGGAAACTGCTTTAGAACTGGTTTTTTCCATTCAGGAAGAGAACGGCGCGGTCATCCAGGCAAAGGGGAGGGTCGCCTGGGTCAACTGCAAGAATGAGAAGAACAAAAAAAGCTTTCCGGCTGGGTTCGGCGTTGAACTGATCGCCATTACGGAAGAATCTAACCGGACTCTGAAACATTTTGTGGAGATGCACAAACGATAAAATGTAACCGGCTTTTACCCGCACCCTGCTCCATGTCAGATCACATCAGTAAAATGTAAACGAAGTTTACATGTAAACTTTGTTTACAATCTCCCGTAAACCTATGCCCATCAAGGTTCTTCTCTCCATAATCGGCAATAATGTAAACTTTGTTTACGTTTCGGTTTTATCCTGATTTCTTCAATTTCAGATGTAACCGGCTGATAATACGTACAAATTATAATTGGCATGGTTAGTGATATATAACTCACGTAAAAACCATTAAAACTTGCGAGGTTTAGAATGTCCAGATCAGTATGTTTGCCGGACTCGGTCTACTGCAAGACCAGACATCATTTTGCCGATTACTGGGTATGCCTGGGCAAGGGACTCGTCTGTTCCGATTATTGTCCTTATGTGTTCAAGTTCGGCTTGAATCATTACTGCAGGCATCCCCAAAGACTGAATTTTTCACAAAGCATTGAACACGGGGTGGCATGCAATGAATTGTAAATACCTGAATACATGCGCATTTATAGTCTTTGGCGGCCATGTGGCGCCCTTTACGGCAAAAATGACAAAATTGAAATATTGCGAACGGGTTCAGGATGGATGTGCACGCTACAATGCATATCAAGTCATGGATGGAAATATGGTCCCGGATGACTTGTGGCCTAACCTGGAAATCAAGACTCTGGAGATGATCGAGAGAAGATTTAATGAATCCCACAAGCCTCAACCGATAATCAACGGAGAATCGGATTAACCCCCCAGTGCCCAATTTCCAAATTAAACACAACGCCTTGTCTGGCCGAAGCCTGCTAGTCAAGTCATACATCAGCCGCATCCCCTTCAGAATGGCAAACATCAGTTGCCGGTCAGAACACATTCCTCTTGCTCAGAAACTTCCTGTAACGGCCTCAAGAATGATAGTAATACTTTAAATTACTACTCTACAGGCCTGATTCATATGTGTTTATTACGCCTTTCCTTAATGATTTCTTTTTCAAGTTGAATATCCGAAAAAAGTTTCAGCTATCGACGGAAATTGCCTTAGAGAAGCAAATTAGGAAAAAGTATTAATACTTTATCCGCAATATTGCGGCTTTTCATATTAACCCTTTGGTACTACAACAAAAAAACCGGTTGAGTGATTGATTTCAGGCAACGATTCATCGAAAATTGTTATACATGGAATCAATCTTATACCTTTGAATATGAGGAGTTCATAAACCAAATAATTCCCGATGAATTGTTATGGAAGGAGATCTCCATGAGGAAGTATACCCTCTGCCTTACACTCCGCTGTAATCTTTCCTGTTGTTATTGCTACATGGGGAAGCGGGAGACTACCATGTCAGCGGAAGTCGCCTCCGCCATTGTCTGACAAAATCCGGAGGGGGAGTTCCTCCCCCTCGCTCTCCCATCGAATTGACAACTCTCAAGCAGTTGTAAATGAGCATTTCGGACAAGCCTTTTAATCCACCATAATGAGAAAAACAGGATCGATCTTTTACTGATTCATTTCATCTATAAACGTTTTGTCCAGCTCACACAAGAGTAACCATGCTCGATGTCTTACAGATTCACGGTAAACAAAAGGGGGTAATCATGAAAACAATTAACCTGAGGATAATTTATTTTATCGGAATTATCTCGCTGTTAAGTTTTACTTCCTTTGTTTTTGCAGGGGAACAGCCGGTTGCAATTTTACATGCATTTGATCAAGCCTACGATGATATCGGAACATATGTATGTGATCTTCCGAATCAGGGATATTCCCACATTCAGATAGCACCGGCTCAAAAGTCAAACCCGGATAAACATTGGTGGGCGCGTTATCAGCCTGTTGACTATAACGTGATCGAAGGAATGGGTAATGAGATTGCCTTGAAAAAACTTATCGAACAGGCGCATGGCTGCGGGATGAAAGTAATCGCGGATGTTGTCTTCAACCATATGGCGAATATGGAGGAGTACAAGGAGCTGAATTTCCCGGGCCTTTCCAAAGGGGATTTCCATTCACCTTGCGACATTAATTATAATGACGGAAACAGGGATTCGGAAGTCGATTGCTGGTTGGGAGGTCTTCCCGACCTGAATCATGAAAAGAAAGTAGTACAGGATATTCAGAAAAGCCATCTCAAGAAACTTCTCAACCTGGGTATCGACGGTTTCCGTTTTGACGCAGCCAAGCATATGCCGCCCAATGTCGTTAAAAATTACATCGACTTTATAGATAAGGAAAGCAACGGGAAGAGCTGGAACTACCTTGAAGTGATCGAAGATGACGATACCAGTGCGGAAGATTATAAATGGATTGCCGCGGTTTCCGATTTTGTTTTATACAAATCCCTGCTCAAGGCCTTCACCATTGGAGGCGACCTGCGCACTCTGAAAGTGCCAGCGGTGGTTGCCGATCCGAAAAGCGTAACCTTCGGCAGAAACCACGATACCGTGCCGTCGAACAATGCCAACTGTATTATGGGTTGCTACGGCGACGCTAGCGATTCTTATCTTGCGACAGCTTATGTCCTGGCGCGTGGACAGGGAACCCCTCTTGTTCTCAATTGGGACAACTACGACAGCCCCTATATCAGATATGGCGTAAAGTTTCGCCAGATAATGAATCAGCGCGCAAAAGCGGGCGATGTCATTAAAGAGAATGTCCTGGGGGTTATAGACAACCCGAACGTTATGGTAATGGAGCGGGGGAGCCAGGGTTTCTTTTTAGTTAACAAAGGAACCGACCGTTTCGATGTGCCGGTGCTGGATATGACCCTTACAAGCCTTGAAGGGTGTTATCGGGAGCTAAGGAGAAATTTCACGGTTGCCATCGAGCGTCGCAATGATGGCAAGAAATATGTCACTCAATGGGGGAGATGGACCAGAGGTGGAGTCGAGATTTATGGTCGTGAAGCACTTTACTTTATCAGGGAGCCTTGGGAACAATGTTCAACGAAATGAAACGTGGCAAGTTTAAAAAACTGCGTCGTTGATGGCGCTCAACAGTAACTCAAAAGGAGTCCGGATATGTCCAGTTATCGAAAAGCATTGACCGTCGCCATAAGAACTCTCCTGACCTTGATATTGACCGGTTTCTTGACGGTTGCGGCGCAGGCCGCGCAACTCTTCATTCCCGTTCAAGCGGTGCGGGGCGCCACGGAGCAAAACAAGTTTGTCGAGCAGCTCAGGAAGATGAGCACCACAAAAAGTCTAAGCCTGGTCAGGATTGACCTTAAGGCGCTGAAACAGAATGTGGTCCAAATGAAATTGCGGGGTGATGTCACAAGCAAGGCGGTTAAACAAAGGATCGACAAACGGTCGGAAAAGGATTTCACCTGGTACGGAAAACTTTCCGACGTGCCCGGTGACGCCGTACTGGTTATTCATGGCGATTCCGTAGAGGGTACGGTCCGCCGCGGAACTGACCTGTTCAAGATCCAGTCGGTCGGTTCCGGCATGCATTCCGTGATAGAGATCGACCAATCCAGGTTTCCTCCGGAAGAACCCCCCAGTTTCAAGGAAAAAGAGCGTCAAATCAATCAGCCGGAATCATCCGGAGGGGATGCGGCCAGAGACAGTTCACTCTCTTCCTTGACTCCGATCATCGAAGTGCTGGTTGCCTACACTGGTTCGGCGGAAACCGCAAAAGGTGGGTCAAACAGCATCAAAGCGATGATCCAACTCGCCATAGATGAGACAAACCAGAGCTATGTGAACAGCCGCATCAATGCCAGGCTGCATCTGGCCCAGGTGGCAAAGGTTAATTACGACGAATCGACGCGGGATTTTGACACGATCCTTTCTCACTTCTCGGGGGTGAATGATGGTTTCATGGATGAAATACATACGCTTCGGAATACATACGCGGCAGATGTGGCAGTACTAATCATAAACAAGACCGACTACTGCGGACTGGCTGACGCGATCCGGGCGAAGACGGACACAGCGTTCGCAATCGTTCACTATGACTGCGCCACCGGCTATTACTCGTTTGGTCACGAGATAGGCCATCTTCAGGGTGCGCGGCATAATATCGAAGTCGACTCGAGCAGCACGCCTTTCACTTATGGTCATGGTTTTCACAGCGGCTCCGCCTGGCGCACCGTTATGGCCTATGACTGCACGCCCAGTTGCCCCCGCATTCAATACTGGTCAAATCCCGACGTGAGCTACAACGGCATCGCCATGGGAACAGCCGTCACCCAGGACAATGCCCGCGTGTTGAATACAACCGCCGCAGCTGTTGCAACATTCCGTAATCAGGACGGCACCATCTGGAAATACACCGGCACGTCATGCAGCGGCAATTCCTGCCCCGGCTGGCAGGCCCTGGATAATAATCCCAAGACCGTCACCATTGCCGCCGCGGATGGCGGTGTGTATCAACTTCACAACGACGGAATGATCTGGAAATATACCGGCGTCCCGTGCAGCGGCAACTCCTGCCCCGGCTGGCAGCGGCTTGACAACAACCCGAAAACTATCGGCATTGTCTCGGCCGGGACCAGCCTCTACCAGCTCCATAACGACGGAATGATCTGGAAATATACCGGCACCCCGTGCAGCGGCAACTCCTGCCCCGGCTGGCAGCGTCTCGACAACAACACGAAGACCAAGGCCATCGTCGCTGCCGGGACCAGCCTCTACCAGCTCCACAACGACGGAATGATCTGGAAATATACCGGCACCCCGTGCAGCGGCAACTCCTGCCCCGGCTGGAAGCGGCTCGACAACAATCCGAAGACCAAAGCCATCGTCGCCGCCGGGACCAGGCTCTACCAGCTCCATAACGACGGCATGATCTGGAAATACACCGGCACCCCGTGCAGCGGCAATTCCTGCCCCGGCTGGCAGCGGCTTGACAACAACCCCAAGGCCAAGGCCATCGCCGCCGCCGGGACCAGGCTCTACCAGCTCCATAACGACGGCATGATCTGGCGATACACCGGCACGCCATGCAGCGGCAACTCCTGCCCCGGCTGGCAGCGGCTCGACAACAATTCCAAGACCACAGCGATAAGCGCGGCAGGGACCAGGCTTTACCAGCTTCACAACGACGGCATGATCTGGCGATACACCGGCACGCCATGCAGCGGGAATTCCTGTCCCGGCTGGCAACGGCTCGACAACAACCCCAAGACTAAATCGATAGATGCCGCAGGGACGGCACTCTATCAGCTCCACGGAAATTAGACTTGAGAGTCCTAAAATATCAATTCAAGGAAAGGAGAATTCATGATTCTGAAAAAATTTCTGTTTGCGGTGGTCATAGCTACGTTTATCTCCAGTGCGGCATTTGCCAAGGGAGGCGGCGCCTCCCCGGACCTGACCCCTGGGAAATTTGATTACTATGTCTTCGCATTGAGTTGGCAGCCGGCCTTCTGTGAAGGTCATAAAGAGAAAAAGGAGTGTGTTAGCCAGACAGAGGAAAGATACGATGCAAAGAACCTGGCGCTTCACGGTCTATGGCCCAGCAGGAAAGGTGACAGGCAACACAGATATGCCTATTGCATGGTTAACAATAAGATCAAAAACCTTGATAAACCCGATTCATGGTGCAAAATGCCGAAGCTGAATCTGACGGATGAAACCGCAAAAAACCTGCCGATATATATGCCAGGTTACGCATCCTGTCTGCAGAATCATGAGTGGTACAAGCATGGGACCTGCTCCGGCCTCAAAGCGAATGACTATTTTGAAGCTGCCTACACGCTGGACTCGAAAATTGCCGACACCAATTTCGGTAAATTTATTTCGGCCAATGTGGGGGAAACAGTCACCTCCGGTGATCTGCTCAATGAGTTCGAAAAAGATTTCGGCGTGGGGAGTCGCAAGTACGTAAACCTTTTTTGCGATAAGGCCCAAGGTGATGACATGCTCTCCGAGGTAAGAATCTATCTGAAAAAACAGCTCCCCAAAAACGGGATCGCGGAAGGATCATTTGCCCTGCCTGACAAGTCCGAGAGGGGCAATTGCCCGGACAGCTTTTTTGTCGATAAGGCAGGCTTTTCTGAAAATTGAGATGGTCGCCAAACGGGGCGCCTGGCATCTATTTCTTGCGAGGGTGGTATACTGCAATGCCCGGATGAAGTCTCGAATGTATTGTAGTTACAGGATGTTCAGTAGTCAATACCTGGCTGCGGTTCGATGTTATTTCTAAATGCATGCTTGATCTCCTGGACCTCGCTGACCGTGTCGGCCAGCTCGATTACTTCGGGGTGGGCGTCGCGGCCGGTGAGGACCAGGTGCATCAGTGGCGGCTTTTGTCGCACAATGGACAGCACCTGATCCAGATCTACCAGCTTGAGTTTCAGGGCGTTGTTGATCTCGTCGAGGATAATCAGGTCGAATCCGCCGGAGGCCATCTTTTCCCGGACCAGGTCGATGGCATCCTGGGCATTGGCCCGGTGCTCGGCCCACGGGTAGGGGTTACCCTGGATGCCGCAGAAACCCTTACCGGTGGCATGGAGTTCGATGGCGCACTGCATCTTCCTGATTCCGTCCCACTCACCGGCGTAGAGGTCACCCTTCATGAACTGGACGATGCAGACCCGCATCCCGTGGCCGCAAGCGCGCAGCGCCATTCCCAGAGCAGAGGTGGTCTTGCCCTTGCCGTTCCCGGTGATGACCACCACCAGCCCCTTGCGAACCTTCGGCTCGATTCTGTCGATTCTGTCAGGTAGTGTGCCTCTTTTGGGCATGTTCTGTTCTCCCATTGCAATGACCAGCGACTAACGACCAGTGTCCCTCTTCAAACCATCTTCCTGTAACGACCTCCGACCTCAGCCAGGGTCTTCGTGATCTCACCCAGCGTGGCATGTTGCACCGTCTCCATCAGCTCGGCGAAGACATTGTCGCCCCGACGTGCAACATCCCTGAGCATGGCCAGAAATATGGGGGCATCATCTCGGTGCCGTTCCCTGAATGCACGGATGCGGGCCAACTGTCGTTCCCAGTCGACCGGACCGGGTCGGACCACCTCGGCCACCGGGGGATATTTGTCCGCATCCCCTTCAGGGAGTTCGTGGACATTGTAGCCGACCACCCTGCGCAGCGGCTCCCGGTCGCCATCGACCTTTTTTCGTCGTCGTTCCCGCTCGTATCTGGCGCTCATCTCGGCGATGCAGCGGCGCTGATACCCCTGCTCAGTGGCCGGACCCACCCCGCCAAGCTGGTCGAGGCGGTCGAACTCTTCCAGCACCTGCCCCTGCACCTCCCGCATCAGCGCGCGGAAGGCGTAGGAGCCGGAGAGGAGGTTCTGGATCAGGAAACCTTCTGCCTCCTCCCGGAGGAAATTGGGGATCATGGTCGCCTGGCGCACCCACTTCTCGCCGGGGGTGGTCATCGGCTCATCCGCCGAGTCCACATGGAGCGAGTTGGTGTTGGCCAGGAGCCCCAGCAGGGCGTGGTAGGTGAGCCGGACCGGGTTGAGGGTGTCCCACTCCTCGGCCTGGAGGGCCCGGCCCGAAGTCTGGGAATGGAACCTGAACATCTGGGAGCGCTCGTCCGCGCCGTACACGTCGCGCAGTGCCACTGCCCAAATCTTCCGGCAGACCGCGCCATAGGCGAGCCACTCAGCCTCGTGGGAGACCTTGAAAAAGAAGGAGAGGCTCGGGGCTACCGCGTTCACCGCCATTCCCCGGCCCAGGAAATTTTCCAGGTAGGTGAAGCCGTTGGCAAGGGTGAAGGCCAGTTCCTGCACCGGGGTGGCGCCGGCTTCTCCGATGTGGTAACCGGAGACGCTCATGGAATAGAACCGCTTCACCCCGTTGGCTATAAACCACTCCTGCACGTCCCCCAGTAGCTTTATGGCGAAATCGGTCTGGAAGATGCATTCATTCTGCGCCTGGACCTCTTTCAGGATGTCCGCCTGGACGGTCCCGCGAAGTTCGCACAGAGTCCTGACCCGCAGCTCTTCCTTCTCCCCTTTGTCAAGGGGGGTCCCTCTTTCAACTTCCGCCCGCTCCAGCTCGATCTCCTGGGCGGCGACGAAGTACATGGCGAGGATCACGGGCGCAGGGCCGTTGATGGTCATAGATGTACTGATATCGGGAATGCGGAAGCCGCTCAGGAGGAGCTTCATGTCCTCCCAGCTGTCGATGGCGACCCCACCTTCGCCGATCTTTCCCATGCTCCCCTGGTCCTCGTCGCTGTCCGCGCCGTAAAGGGTGATCCCGTCGAATGCTATGGAGAGTCGTGGCCTGGCCACCCCTCTTGACAGCATCTGGAGGCGGCGGTTTGTTTCTTCCGGACCGCGAAGGCCGGCAAACTGTCGCGTGGTCTCTTCCGCGGAGATGGGGCGGTAAGGATAGATGCCGGTGGCAAAGGGAAACCTCCCCGGCAATCCTTCTTCCAGTAGAAAGCGGAGCGACTCGGCGCGGTCTTCCGGGTCGGGGAGGGCCACCCTCGGCAGCTTGAGCTCGTTGGGTGTCACCATCACCGGGTCGATCCCCATGCGGGCTGCGGTCTGCATGGAAAGTTTTTGCCACTCTTCGGGCCACTTCTCCAGGAGCCGGACGCATAATGGATCGAGGCGGGCAGGATCATGGGGATCGTCTCGGAGCATTCCAATCTGGTCCGTTGTCCAGCGGTCGTAGCCCCTGACCCTGTCGCTGATCTCCGCCAGGTAGGCGCGCCGCTTGTGGGGCACCAGAACACCATGTTTGGCATAGCGGAATATGTTCGTTTCCATGGGAGGTTCCGGGGAGGGCCAGCCGAGCCGCCCGCAGACAGACACATAAAGCCGGTCCAGGCCAGGGTCCCGGGTGGACTTTGCAATAGTCGGGAAGAGCGCTCCATCTTTTCCCAGTTTTATTAGAAAATCTCCTATCTCGCCGCAGGCCGTCTCGCTGCCGTCCAGGTCGGCCTTGTTCAGCACGACAATGTCTGCGTCACGAAGGAGTTGGTCTTTCTCCAGCTGGATACCGTCACCGAACTCCCGGCTCTTCACATACAGAATCAAGTCAGCCTGCAACTGCGACAGGTCGATACCGGTCTGGCCGCTTCCCGGCGTCTCCACCAGAAGCAGGTGAAATGCGCAGGCGCGGAAAATCCGGATCAGCCGGGGCAGGGCCGGACTCAACGGGAGATAGGGCTTGCCGGTTGCGATACTGCGAAGCCAGACTCGGCTGTCGTAGATATTGTTCATCCTCACCCGGTCTGCGAGAAAGGCGGTGGCTGCACCGCCGCTGTAGGTGGTGGGGTCATTGGCCAGAATTGCTATCCTCATCCGCGGAAGGTTCTTGATAACACGATGCACCAGCTCGTCAATCAGGGTGCTCTTGCCGCTTCCACCGTCTCCGGCAATCGCCACGACCATGCATGGTTCCCCATCACCTCGCTCAAGCAAACCCTTGAAACTCTCCGGGTACGCTACTTCGCCATGCTCGGCCATGGTCAGAAGCCGGGTAAGCTCAACAGGGGAGGGCGCCACGCCGGTCCGCTCCGGCGGCCAGCCCGGTTCGTCGATGGGACCTCGTCGGGCTTCAATCCGGCGGGTCATATTCTCGGCAATGGCGTCAAGTGGCCAGCCAGGTCCGTAGACCTTTTCCATCCCCGCTTTCTCCAGTATCCCTGCATCATCGGCGTGGATCGTGCCGCCTCCACCCCCGAAGACGAGGATTCCACCCATCCCCATC
>JBGQDJ010000002.1:0-26302 GCA_041495805.1 Geobacteraceae bacterium | reverse complement strand
CGGCAAAATCCTTTCTGTCATGCAGAGTTCTGAAAGGGGTGAATAGTCCTTCTTTCAGCTCCATGTCAAAGCCGATTCCATTGTCGCGAATAAAATATGCCGGCCGGCCGTCGTGATCCGTAGTGCCGAACTCGATGACCGCCTCTTCTCTCCCCGCGGTATATTTGCAGGCGTTCCCCATGATGTTTCCCATCACGATCCGGAGCAGATTGGCGTCTCCGTAGGCTGCCACCCCCTCTGCAATGACAAACTTGATCCGACGTTCGGGCGTTGTATGCCTGAGTTCTATCGCAATCTCGGTTGCAGTTCTGCTAAGGTCGATCTTTTTCTTTACCAATTCGCAGTTCGACAGGCGTGAAAATGCCAGCAATGAGTCGATGAGATCGCTCATCCGCAGGGTATCCATATGAATCTTTCGAATAAAGTCGCTGCTCTGCCCGTCAAGTTGTGCGGCGAAGAGTTTGAGGATAACCTGGCAGTATCCGTTTATATTCGTCAGCGGCTGTTTCAGGTCGTGGGAAACCGTATAATTGAAAGCCTCCAGTTCGCTGTTGGACAATTCCAGTTTATGGTTGGCGGCCTCCAGCTCGTGGAAAGCGGCATCAAGCCTGCGGTTGATTGCTTCCAGCTCGCGCGCCCGCGACTCCAGGCTGGCATTCAGCCCCTCTATTTCCTCTTCCGCCCGCTTGCGGCTTGTTATGTCCTCTTTTACCGCCACGAAATGTGTAATTGTCCCCGCTTCATCGAATACAGGCGCGATAGAGGCTGACTCCCAGTACAATTCCCCATTCTTCTTCCGGTTGAGAAATTCGCCTCGCCACACACGGCCTGAGGAAATAGTGCTCCAGAGTTCCCGATACGTCTCTGGTGATGTCGTGCCGGTTTTAAATATCCGCGGGCTCCGGCCGATCAGTTCATCCGCCTGGTAACCGGTGATTTCAGTGAATTTGGGATTCACATACTCGATGGTTCCGCGCACGTCGGTAATCATCGCCATGCTCGGGCTCTGTTCCACGGCGCGAGAGAGTTTGCGCAGATGCTCGTTCTGTTCCCTGAGTCTGCTCTCCATGATGATGCCGGAGATGCATTTGTCGATAGTTGAAAAGAGCTTTTTGTAGTCGATCGGCTTCAGGATGTAGTGATTGATCCCGATGTCGATGGCATTAAGGAGATAATTTGCATCACAGTAAGCAGAAACAATGATAATGATCGCATCGGGCTGGATTGCCTTGATTTCGGCGGACATTCTGACGCCGTCCATGACAGGCATGTTTATGTCGGTTATGACAATATCCGGAAGATGCTTCTCGAAAAGTTCCAGACCCGTCTTGCCATTTTCGGCCACTAGGAGCTTAACGGCTGGATATTTCATGGGGATCATTCTAGTGATCAGATCCCTGTTGACCGGATCGTCTTCCACGTAGAGTATAGAAATCCGCGACCGGTTATAAGCCGCTTTATCCATATCAGGCCTCAATTCCAAACTCGGCAGCTTCGCCGCCTTTGCAAGCTGTAATTCGTTCCGCTTTATTATGGCTTCGTGGTATGGAGAAGCTACGGAGTGCTATTTCCCGTCGTCATGAGAACGGCTGGTAAATTTTGTTTGCTCGCCCAGTGTAAAATAAAAGGTAGCACCATGTCCAGGCTCACCTTCCGCCCAGATATTGCCATCATGTCGCTGGATTATCCGTTGGGCAGTGGAAAGCCCGATCCCGTATCCGGCGAAATCTTCCCGGCTATGCAGGCGATGAAATGGAATGAAGAGGCTGTCGGCCTGGGCCATGTCAAAACCTGGCCCATTGTCCCGCACGTAATAGGTCGTTGAGCTGTTTGTTTCCCGTAAGCCGAATTCGATCCGCGCCATTTCCTGTTTGCCGGTGTATTTCCAGGAGTTGCCCAGTAGATTCTCCAGCACTTCGCGGAGCAGTTTTGCGTCACCTTCCGCCACAGCCCTCTCAACAATAATGAATTCCACCTGACGGTGCGGTTCGCGCATCTTAAGTTGCGCGGCCACCGTGTTTGCCATCAGGCTGAGATTCACTTTTTCCCTATTCATTTCCCGGTTCGAAATGCTGGAAAAATTCAGCAGCGTCTCGATAAGCTGGTCCATGTGCCGGACGGTCCCGCATATATGACGGATGATGCTTTTGCACTGATCATCCAGATGCGACTTGCCCAGCCCCAGCAAGAGCTCGCAAAATCCGCCTATACTTGTCAGGGGAGAGCGGAGGTCATGGGAAACAGTATAGTTGAATGACTCCATTTCCTTGTTGGCGGCTTCCAGTTCCAGAACACGTGAATCAAGTCTTACCGCTGATTCCCGTAATGACGCCTCGATCCATTTGCTGTCGGAAATGTCTTGCATTACCGTCAAAACGTACAGTGGTTTTCCTTCCCGGTCATAAAACAAGTCGCGGGAAACCCGACCCCAGAGCATGGAGCCATCCTTGCACAGGTAGCGCTCTTCAATCGAAGATGCGCTCCTATTCCCATCTTTTGCATTTTCCCACAACCGGCGCAAAATTTCATGGTCGTCCGGATGGGTGATTTCTTCGCAAGTCAGTTCCAGCACTTCAGTTTCCGTATACCCCAGAATGCGGCAGAATTCCGGGTTTGCCTCAATGATTCTGCCGTCCGGTAAGGCAAGGGATATTCCAGCTGAGGTTTGCCTGAAAATCATACTGGAATGTTCGTCAATCAAGTTCTTTAATGCAGGTTCCTTCTTATACTCCTGAAGAAACCTGGAGCGTTCTCCACAGGGTTCAACCTTCTTTGTCCGCCCTTTCCCGGGTTTATGAAGCTTTGCAATGCTTTCCGACATAAAACAGCCTTTCTAAACTGCCCACTGATGATCAATAATTAATAATATCATATGTAATAAATCTAATGCTATCGACTCTATCAAAAAAAACCGAATAGAGAAAGAAAAATTCAATTAGAAATGCAAACAAAGGCACACTCCGCTGACGGCTGCCTCCGCATTACCCTTTTTGAGTTCGCAAAGCATTATCTACGTATTGTTTTCTCGAAGGATTAGATTCCCCCCCCCTGGGAATATGAACATTTATTTAATTAATTTTCGATTTGATCCTGCTGATTTGCCTTGAAAAAGCACCGCAGGCTGATATACTTTGGCCGTTCAAGGTTGATAGCGGCTACTTTGAATAAGTTGATGGAGGCGTGATTGGACTGGGAGTGCTGCTGGAATAAAATTGAAGTGACCCCGAAAGAATGCCCCTTTATTGCCGAAGGTGAAGAGGAGCTTTACACCGTTCACAAGAGAAGGGTCATCGAGAAATGCCTGGAATGCCCCAGGATGGCCGCTGATCTGAAGCGCTCACAGGAGAGCGGCGCGCCATTTTCCGACATAATGCCTGTCCTGATTGCCGAATTTCAGGAACAGAAGGCCCGGTTGAACTCCATGGGAAGTTTCCTTAGCAGCAGGACCAAGGAAATCAGGTTTCTACATGAATTGGGTCTGGTTCTGCAAACCTCTTTGGGTCTCGATGAGATACTTTCAACTGCGCTGACTGCGATCACCGCGGGCAAAGGGTTCGGCATGAACCGGGCCTTTCTCCTCATGACCGACAAGGAACGACACTGTCTTAAAGGATATCTGGGGATCGGCCCCAGGAACTATGAGGAAGCCTGGCAGATCTGGCAGGAGATCGACCAGAATAAGGCCAGCCTCACGACGATGGCCAGGAATTTTCTCGAAACCAAGCTTTCCTCGGAAAAGGCCAAGTTTCATGATATCCTGGAAAAGTTATCGGTGCCGCTCGACGATCACGGACATATTTTCAACCGCGCGCTGAGTGAACGGAAGCCGATTCTTGTGACTGACGCATTCCACAATCCGGAAGTCCCTCCCACGCTGGCATGGATTCTCGGTGTTGACACCTTTCTGGTCATGCCGCTTATCACCCGCAACCGCCGCATCGGAGTAATTGTCGCGGATAACTGTATCACCCATAAGCAGATTACGCCCCAGGACATGCAATCACTGGAGATATTCGCCTTCCCTGTCGCCTTTGCCTTGGAGAGGGCCTCACTCTACGAAAGGGTGCAGGAGGACCTGGATAAACTGACCGAGGCCAATCAGAAACTCAAGGAACAGCAGGATATCATCGTAAGGATGGAAAAAATGGCGCTGGTCGGCCGGATAACGTCCAGCATCGCCCACTCAATTCGCAATCCGCTGATGGTAATCGGAGGATTTGCCCGCTCATTGTTAAAGAATATCGAAGAGAGTGACCCGAAGCTTGGATATCTGGAGTCGATTGTAAGAGAAGCAAAACAGCTGGAGGATGTCCTGGAAGAAGTGCTGAATTATTCGGATTCACTCTTCCCGGCCAAGGACATGTGGGACGTTAATCTGCTCGTGTCCGGCGTATGCAGGGAATTGCAGGGGGAAATGGAGCTGCATTCCATCACATGCTCCATAGATCCGGCCCCGGGTTTGCCCGTGGCATATATCGACTATAAACAGATTTCATTCTGCATCCGCAATATTCTCAGCAATTCCGTGAATACCCTGGCAAATGGAAGCGCCATCCGGATCAAAACAGAACTGGATGAAGATGAAGTAGTCGTGGTTATCGCGGATTCCGGTAAATATATCTCATCCGACTCTGTGGACGCAATGACCACACCCTTTTCCGCCACCCAGGAACTCGGGAGCGGCTCAACCCTGCCGTTGTGCAAGATCATTTTGGACAAACTTGGACTCCGCTTTGACATGTTAAACGATTCAGACGGGGGGAGACGATTCATTATCAGATTGCCCGGCAAGAAGGAGGAAGCTTGATATGGCAAAGTTACTGGTTGTGGATGATGAAAGTAACATAAGACTCCTGTATTCACAGGAGTTGTCCGATGAGGGGCATCAGGTGGTGACGGCGGCTTCCGCTACCGAAGCGGTGGAGAAACTCGCTGCCGGCGATTACGACCTGGTGGTGCTGGACATCAAGCTGAAGAATGAGAGCGGCCTCGATCTTTTGCAGAAGATAGTCAAGGAAAGGCATGATATGCCGGTCATCCTCTCCACGGCTTTTTCCTGCTACAAGGATGATTTTTCCGCCTGGCTCGCGGACGGGTATGTGGTCAAGTCGAGCGATCCGCAGGAATTGAAAGATGAAATAAACCGGGTCCTGGCAAAAAAAGCAGGTAGAGGTAGAGGTAAAGAGTAAGATTTTCTTTGCCTTTACCTGTGGGTGCAGCGAACGCATACCTCTACCTGATTTTACCGACAAAGGAGTATAATTTTATGAAAGCCGTAATTATGGCGGGAGGATTCGGCACTCGGATCCAGCCGCTGACAAGCAATCTTCCCAAGCCGATGATCCCTCTCATGAACCGGCCGATAATGCTCCATATCGTTGAGCTTTTGAAAAAACATCATATAACCGATCTTGTCATGCTGCTTTACCACCAGCCGGACTTTATCAAGAACTTTTTTCGCGATGGCGGCGATTTCGGCGTAAAGATAACGTATGTCACACCCATCGAAGACCTGGGTACCGCCGGTGCTGTAAAATATGCCGAAAAGTTTCTCGGCGAGCGTTTTCTGATTATCAGCGGCGATCTCCTTACCGACTTCAATCTGAAAAAGATCATCGATTTTCATGAAGACCGCAAGGCCCTTGCCACCATTACACTGACATCGGTCAAAGACCCTCTGCAGTTCGGAGTGGTGATTACCGACAAGGAAAAGAGGATCACCCAGTTTCTGGAGAAACCGGGGTGGGGGGAAGTTATTTCCGACACGATCAACACCGGGATTTATGTGCTGGAGCCGGATGTTTTCAAATACATTCCGGCGGGAGAAAATTTTGATTTTTCCCAGGACCTCTTCCCGCTCCTTATGAAAAACCATGAACCGCTCTTCGGCTACACGGCGAAAGGCTACTGGCGTGACATAGGCAACACCGATTCATATCGGGAAGCCCATCACGACATTTTTCGCGGCAAGGTAAACATAAGTATCGATGAAGCGAAACAGGATCTGGTCGGCAAAGACCTGCGGATCGGCGCCGATGTCCGGCTGGATGAAAACGTCGTGGTGGAAGGGACTGTGGTAATCGGTGACAATTCCCAGGTCCTGGGTCTTGCCCAGATCAAGGATTCGGTCATAGGACGCAACTGTGCCATCGAAGCGGGGGCCAAGCTCTCCCGCTGCGTGATCTGGGACAATGTCTATGTGAAAAAGGGGGTGAAGATTACCGACTCCGTGCTCTGCAACAATGTCAGGGTTGGCCAGGGGGTCACAATTGAAGAGGGGTGCATCGTTGCGGATGACACTTCCATTGGCGAAGATGCATACATAAAGCGAGACTCGAAGATCTGGCCTCGAAAGATTATAGAGGGAGGCGCAACGGTCTCGGGAAATGTAATCTGGGGGGAGAAGTGGAAAAAGTCGTTGTTCGAGGGGGCGATCGTAAGGGGGCTGACCAATGTGGAACTGACTCCCGAGTTCGTGGCGAAACTGGGATGCGCCTACGGCACCTCTCTCCCCAAAGGGAGTTTCGTCCTGGCGGGACGTGACGCGTCCCACTCCTCGCGGATGCTTAAGAGGAGTTTTCTGGGGGGCATCCTCTCTGCCGGGGTGAATGTCCGGGACCTGAAAATGATCCCTTTGCCGATGATGCGGTATAAGCTGCAAACCTTCGGCGAGGTGGGAGGTTTCCATTTCCGTCAGGCCATCGAAGACCCTGCCTCTACCGAAATAGTTTTCCTGGACAACGACGGGCTCGATTTCTCCAGTTCCATGGGGAAAAATGTGGAGCGGATCTTTTTCAAGGAAAATTTTCGCCGGGCGCATCACAGGGAGCCGGGCGGGATTACCGAACTGCCCCAGGTGATCGATTTTTACCGGGAGGGGTTCATTCGAGCCATTGAACAGGCCGCTCTGAAAAAGGGAAATTTCAAGGTGGTCATCGATTTCAGCCATTCACCGGCCGGGCAGATACTCCCCGGCATACTGAACGAGATGGGATGTGAAGTTATCAGCCTGAATGCCTATATCGATGAAGAAAGGGCCAGCAGGAAAGCCGAGGAAAGGCCCAAGAGCTTGCAGCAGCTGTCTAAGATAGTTGCTTCTCTGGATGCCCATGCCGGTTTCTGGCTCGATCCGTCCGCCGAGGGGATAATCCTGGTGGATGGCACCGGAAAGATCTACGATGAGACAGAATCACTCATCCTCATGGTGGCGCTCTTTTTGAAGGCCGGATATACAGGGGGCTTTGTTGCACCGGTTTCCGCACCCTCTGCAATTGATATTTTGAGCCATGAAAAGCGCTGCACTGTTTGCCGCACCAAAAATTCGGAAAGGGCCATTATTGAGGCGGCTCTTTCGTCGGAGATACTAATGGCCGGTTCCATGGATGGCCGGTTTGCTTTCCCAAGTTTCCAGGCGGCATTTGACGGCATGTTTGCAGTTGCCAAGACCATTGAACTATTGGCAGCCTGCAATACACCCCTTGCCGGCATCCTGGCGGAGACGCCGCACAGGGTATTTCTGCAGGCAAGGGTGACATGCGCCCTTGAGATGAAGGGGGGTATCATGCGCAAGATGAGCGAGGACAGCCTGGACAAGGAGGCCAGCTTTATCGACGGCATCAAGGTCAATTTCGGTGAAGAGTGGGTGCTGGTTCTTCCTGATCAGTACCAGCCGAATGTTCAGATAATTGCCGAGGCAAAGGAACAAAAGGTTGCCCAGAGGTTGCTGGAAGAATACTGCAGGAAGGTGGAGAAGTGGAAAAAGGAACTGGTGCAGTAAACCAGGGGACTGGGAATAGCGGACAGCGGACAGAATAATCAAGCATTCCACTTCTTAACTGTTTAACTGTTCAATTGTCCACTGAAGGAGCACAATGGCCGATCCCCTCTACATAACCCTGCTCTGGCATATGCACCAGCCTTATTACAAGGAGCCGGACAAGGGAGAGTATATTCTTCCCTGGACATATCTCCATGCCGTAAAAGATTATTACGACATGGCGGCTATTGTGGATGAAACACCGGGGGCCAGGGTGGTCTTCAACATTGTCCCCTCTCTCCTGGAGCAACTCCTGGATTATGCCTCAGGCGTGGCCATCGATCCTTTTCTGGTGAGAGGGGAAATGGCGCCTGCGGATATGGGCGAAGAAGATCGGCTTTTTGTCCTGGAAAATTTCTTTTCCGCCAACCGGCAACGCATGATTGAACCGTATGGCCGCTACCTGGAACTGCTCCGTCTGGCCGAAGGCGGCGCAGGGGGAAACCATGGCGAACGGTTGCGGAGCTTCCGGGACCAGGACATTCTCGACCTCCAGGTCTGGTTCTTTCTCTCCTGGACAGGTGAGGCTGCAAGACGCCGTTATCCCGAACTGCAGGGGCTTGTCAAAAAGGGTAAAAACTTCTCTGCAGCCGATAAAGCTCTTCTCTTCAGGAAACAACGGGAAATCTTGGGGGAGATCATCCCTCTTTACAAAAGGCTTCATGAAGAAGGAAAAGCGGAACTGGCGGTTTCCCCCTATTTCCACCCGATTCTGCCGCTGCTTTGCGATACGAACAGCGCCCGGACCGCCATGCCGCGGGTAAACCTCCCCGCCACCCGTTTCCGGCATCCTGAAGACGCGAGGAGCCAAGTGGTCTTGGGAATGGCATTCTTTGAGAAGGTTTTCGGGTTTGCTCCGGCCGGGATGTGGCCTTCGGAAGGTTCTATCAGCGATGAGGCGCTGGCGATCATTGCCGAATGCGGGCTCAAGTGGGTTGCCAGCGATGAAGACGTTCTGCTCCGCAGCATAACAGGCGGGCTCGGACCCTGGCGGGAAGCGCTTTACCAGCCGTACTCCTTCTCGGCACACGGAGATGATCTGCGGCTCTTCTTCAGGGACCATGCACTGTCAGACCTGATCGGCTTCACCTATTCACAGTGGGAGCCGGTCCGGGCGGTTCATGATTTTATCGGAAGGCTCCAGGACATCCGGGCGCATGCCCCCAAAAGCCACGTGGTGTCTATCATTCTCGACGGAGAAAATGCCTGGGAATATTATCCCGACAACGGCTATGATTTCCTGAAGCGTCTCTACACTGGGATTGCAGGCAGCCAGGGACTGGAGCCGGCCACCTTTTCGGATATCATTTCCAGGGTCCCTGTCAGACAGGTGCTGCATCATGTGCATCCGGGGTCGTGGATCAATGCGGACTATGGCATTTGGGTGGGGCATCCCGAAGAAAACCTCGCCTGGGACATGATCGAGAGGACCAGGGAGGCCGCTTCCAGGCATAGCCCTGCGGTGGCCGGCCATTTATCCGGAGATGAAGATGGCGGAGAGAGGGATGAAACGGTTCGGAGTGTCTGCAAATCAATCTATGCGGCAGAGGGGAGCGACTGGTTCTGGTGGTATGGAGATGACCATTTCTCGCCATATAGTGACCGCTTCGATCTCCTTTTCCGCAGGCACCTGATGAATGTCTTCCGTCTGCTCAAACTGGATGTTCCTCTCGAGCTTTTTGAACCTATCAAGAAAGAAAGCCCGGCAGGCTTTGTGAGGGGCCCAGCCGACATGATCTCGCCGGTGATTAACGGCTTCGTGACCAGTTATTTCGAATGGCTGGCTGCGGGGCTCTACGATCTGACCAGGCAATCCTCGGCAATGCATGCCGCTGAGAGTCTGCTCCAGTCATTTTTTTACGGTTTCGACCGGAAGGCGCTCTTTTTCAGGATTGACGGCACGATCGCGCTGGATAAAACTCTTTTGCCGGGAGATCAACTCAACCTGTATCTGATTCTCGACAGGGAATACCGGCTGGCCATGGAACCCGAGTTGGATGAAGGGGCGCTCCTGGTGAAGGGAGAAGGCACCTGGGAAAGCACAGGTCATACCTGTTCCTGGAAAATCGCCCGGATCTGCGAGGTGCGTGTGCCGCTCGCCGCGGTGAATCCCGAATCAGGGGGATGGCTGTTCGTCTATATCACCCTTATTCGGGGCAATGACGAAATCGGGCGCTGGCCCACCGATGGGGCCATGGCGCTCAAATATGCGGGTCCTGAGCTGGAGCTGGAAACATGGCTCATTTAAAAGCAGTTACTGGCGGCTGGTAGCTGGTGGCTGGACTTATTTAGGAGATACAATGTCCGAATTAAGATGGGACCCCTTGAAGAAGCACTGGGTCATAATAGCCACAGACCGGGGGAGAAGGCCGCGAGATTTCCTGCTGGAGCCCGAATCAACAGAAATGACCAGCTGTCCTTTCTGTTATGGCAATGAGGACAAGACCCCGGGAGAGATATTCGCCATCCGTCCGAATGGTCCCCCCAACTCTCCAAACTGGCAGGTGAGGGTGATCCCCAACAAGTATCCGGTTCTGCGCATCGAGGGGACCTTGAATAATCGAGGCTATGGTCCTTATGATTTAATGAACGGCATCGGCGCACATGAAGTTATCGTCGAAACCCCGGACCATCACAGGGGGTTGGCGGACCTCACTCCCGCGGAAATAACCAACGTGCTGATAGCCTATCGTAGCAGATATCTTGATCTGCGCCGGGACATGCGGTTCCGATACATGGTGCTGTTTAAAAATCACGGTTTCCGGGCCGGCGCAACCTTAAGCCACTCCCACAGCCAGCTTATCGCCGTGCCGCTGATCCCGCCGGTAGCTGCTACCGAACTGAAAACCAGTCGTGAATTTTTTTCCGCCAAAGAGCGCTGTTTCTTCTGCGATCTGGTAACATTCGAACTGGCGACTGGGGAGCGTGTGGTAAAGGAGTTTGCAAACTTTGTGATACTTACCCCTTATGCATCCTGTTTCCCCTTCGAAGTGAGGCTGTACCCGAAACAGCATTCCCATGATTTTGCCCTCATGAACGACAGTGAGCTTGGCGAGCTGGCTGTGGCCTTGAAAGATATGCTGTGCCGTTTGAAGGGGGTGTTGAAGGACCCCCCATTCAACTTCATACTTCATACCGCTCCACCGTGCCATCAGCGTTTGGGCAAACCGGATTACTGGGGGTCCATCGAGTATGACTACCACTGGCATATCGAGCTCGTTCCGAGACTTACCCAGATTGCCGGTTTCGAATGGGGAACCGGGTTTTACATCAATCCCACTTCACCTGAGGATGCAGCGGCTTTTCTCCGGGATACGGAAATATAAATGCAGACCGAAGACTGAAGACTGAAGACTGAAGGGAAAACCTTACGGAACTCGTATCCTCTTCTCCTTCAGCCTTTAACCTTCAGTCTTCAGCCTGATTTCAAGAGGTTTGTTCATGAAAATTCTTTTTATTGCTTCCGAAGTAACCCCTTTTGCAAAAACCGGCGGCCTGGCTGATGTCGCCGGCTCTTTGCCACAGGAGTTGAGCCGGATGGGGCATGATGTCCGGATTATCATGCCCTATTACAAAACCGTGGCAAAGGGGGACTTCCTGATCAGAAAGATCCGGAAAAGTGTGGATGTCCCTCTTGGCGACATGCCGCAAAAAGGGTTGCTGCGCCGGACCCTCCTTTCCCAGGTCCCTGTCTATCTGCTTGAGAACAAGGAATATTTTCACCGGGACTACCTTTACGGCTGCGCGGACAGAGATTACCCGGACAATCCGCGGAGGTTTGCGTTTTTTTGCAGGGGGGTCCTGGAACTGCTGAAAAGGATGGACTATCGTCCCGACGTGCTTCATTGTCATGACTGGCAGACAGCACTAATTCCTCTTCTTCTCAGGTATGAATACAGCGATGACTCATTCTTCGCCAATATGTCGGTTGTCTTTACCATTCACAACCTGGCGTATCAGGGACTTTTTCCCAAGTCCTCTCTGGTGCAGATGGGACTGGACGGGTCATACTTCACTATAGACCGACTGGAATTCTACGACAATGTTAACCTTTTGAAAGGGGGAATTTTATCCGCCGACCTGATAAATACCGTCTCAGAGACCTATTGTGCGGAAATTCTGACCCCTGAACAGGGGTGCGGACTGGATGGGGTCCTTCTTTCCCGCAGGGAAGACCTGTGCGGAATTATCAACGGCATCGATTATTCCGAATGGGACCCTGCAACCGACCGGGAAATATTCAGGAAATATTCCGCTGCCTCTCTTACGGGGAAAGCGGCCAACAAGAAGGGGCTGCAGAAATTGCTGGGTCTTGATCAGGATGCCGATGTCCCGCTTATAGGGATGGTATCCCGGATGATAGACCAGAAGGGGTTTGATCTGATCGGGCAGCTCCTCCCCGATTTCGCGGCGGGAGATTTGCAGTTGGCGGTCATCGGATCCGGAGAAGAAAAATATGCCGGAATGTTTGACGACATCTGTGCCAAGGGAGCAGGGAATATTGCGTTCCATGAGGGTTTCGACCCATCGCTGGCAAGAAAGATTTATGCAGGAAGCGATATTTTTCTCATGCCGTCGCACTTCGAACCTTGCGGGCTGGGGCAATTGATAGCCCTTCGTTACGGCTCAGTACCGGTGGTAAGGAAAACCGGCGGCCTGACGGATACCGTTATTGATGAAAAGCTCAATGGAAAAGAACAGACCGGCTTCGTGTTTGCCGAATATACCGCTTCAGCCCTATTTGAAACCCTTTTGCGTGCCTTGAAGGCTTATCGAGACAAGGAGAGCTGGAAAAAAATCATGCGTAGCGGGATGACACGGGATTTTTCGTGGAAGAATTCAGCGTTGAGGTATGAAGAGCTTTATCGTCGAGGAGTACAGAAAAAGGGGCTGAGAAATGGATGAAGCAAAAACCGGAGTTGATGAGTTGAGCAAAGAGATAAGAAAAATCATTTCCGAGAATAAAAAGTTTCTCGACAGGATAATGGATGATGAATTCGAGCCGGAAGAAGAGGTCGGGAAGGATCAGGATGAGGAGGAAGCGGGAACGCTTATGGAACTGTGATGAAAAACCCCCGTGGGTGATCGCCCACGGGGGTTTTGTTTGTGAGGTTATGGCGGAACAAGGGTCAACGTTTCAACACTTCATGGCTTCCCCCTCCGGGTATATCATAGCCCCCTTCCATATGGCAGTCACTACAGTTGGTCTTGAAGAGTTCGTCACCGATGTCCACCGGATGTACGAAATTCTTAACCACGGTGTCAGGCGCGATGTTTTCCTGCTTCTGACTGATAATGGTGTGGCATAGGTTGCAATCCTTGGAAATCATCCTTCCATCCTTGCTCCTGTGTTTACCATCGTGGCAGCGGAAGCAGCCGGGAGAATAGAAGTGCCCTATGTGATTGGGATAGGTATTCCAGGAGACCTTCATCTTGGGGAAGAAGTTCCGGGAATAGATCCCCTGCACCTCCAGAGCGGCTTTCTTTATGGCAACGGTCTTCTCTTTCGCCTCTTTCGGGTAATTCTTGGCATAATAACCGGGAATGCCGGCGGAGATGGTGGTCATGGCTTCGTCGGTGGATTTGTAGGGCTTTGAAAGGATCTCCACTGCTACCTTTTTTATGTAGGGAAGAGACTGGTCGATACGGCCCGATACGAACATTTCATCCATCTCCTGGCCGGGTGAGTGATAGATGTGAGTTGGCCGGTTGTGACAATCGATGCAGTCCATTCGCCGTTTTTCCCCTTTTGTTATTTCCTCCCTGGAAAGGGGTTTTTCCGTGTTCATGTATTCGGTTATACTGCCATCTTTTTCTTTGACGGCAATGTAGGGGATATCGAAACGTTTGGGGTCCTTGGCAATATAATTGACCTCGGTCCCGATATGCCAGTGTATACCCTTTGCATTGGGAGTCTTGGGGGTCCCGCCGATCTTTATCAGCATATTGATCTCCCGTGAAGTATTGGCCTCATTGGGAGCGTAGTGGTAAAACACCTTCTGTCTGCCGGAGTAAAACTTCTCCGGCCAGTGGCACTGTTCGCAGGTGTCGCGGGCCGGACGCAGATTTTCGATGGGGGTTGCGATGGGTGTGGGAAAGGTGTGGGAAAGGACCACGTAGACCTGCCTGAGTCCCGATATCTTTGCCTTGACATACCAGGCGGCTCCCGGACCCACATGGCATTCGACGCATTTCACCTTGGCGTGGGGTGAATTGCTCCAGGCGACATGCTCGGGTTCCATCACCGTATGGCAGAGTTCACCGCAGAAGGTGGTCGATTCCGTGAACTCGAATCCCCTGATCGAAGCAATGGAGACGATAAGTACAAAGAGGACAGATGCAACTATGAAAAAGACGAAGACATGCCTTTTATGTGGGTCATTGAGGTCGATGCGGGGAAAGGGGTGGATCTCGGCCACCCCTTTGAGCCGCCACTCTTTCCTCACCTGGAGCGCCCCGACCGGAATGAGTATAAGACCCAGGATCAGCATGGCGGGGAAGACGAAATAGGTCAACAGTCCCAGATAAGGTTTATCAATACCGGTTATGTATTCATATGAAAGAAAGGTTATAATCAGGCCTGTGGCGACTACAGCCAGAATCATGCCTACAAGGCTCAAGATATTGAAAAAATACCCTATGAAGTTACTCTTCTGTTTCACCATAGCTTCTCCCGCGAATAATTGAATATATTAGATTTTGTTTAAAAATCCAGTGGTTACCAAATTTGAATAATTTACAATGGCACGTATTGTTTTGTCAAACCTAAAATTAATTAAAAAGCAGGGGCGACTTTCTGATTGGAGAGTTGTCTTTAACTTGTCGATCTTCTGAAGAATAGATTGGACATAAATATGAGAAGGGCATTTTGGGCGAATGGCATTCAGTTTCGCAAGGATTACCATGCATCGTTGTTAAGTGAACCTGTCTCCACCTCTGGATGGAGACAGGTTCATGCGCTGAACATCGTGATGAAAATGGAATGTTTGTCAGACAGCCTCAAACATATCCTTGCCCGCACCACACAGAGGGCAGTACCAGTCATCCGGAATATCCTCGAACAGGGTGCCGGGGGCGATGCCGCTGTCAGGGTCCCCCACAGCCGGATCGTAAATATATTGGCAGATCGTACATCTCCATTTTTGCATTCATTCCCTCCTTTTGATAGTATGCCGGGCGACCGCACGGCTGGTTTGCAGATATTTATTGCTCCCTTCATTCGCCGTATTTCATATTAGCAAATGATACATATATGTCAATACGCCGCACATTGCTGCGACTATGCAATTTTTTTCTTGATTGTATGAAATGAAATGCTATTTTACCATACATATATTATTTATATCCGGAAGGGGGAGCCTGATTTGAAACTGAACGACATTACCAGGGGAACTGGACTTGAAGAACATGGCATAACCAATGCGAATCTGATTTTCTGGACGTCTCCCACTCCCGTGCTGTACGAACTCATCGTCAGGCGCGGGGAAGGACTTATCACCCACATGGGTGCTGTTGAGGTGAAGACCGGACATTATACCGGCCGGGCGGCGAATGAAAAATTTATCGTCGATGAGCCCTCCTGCCATGAACATATCAACTGGGGTAAGGTCAACCGCCCCTTTGATCCGGCCAGGTTCGACGCTTTATATAAAAGAATGACCTCCTATCTTCACGGCAAGGACCTCTTTGTCCAGGATTGCTTTGCCGGAGCCAGCCCCGAGCATCGGCTGCCGGTCCGGGTAATCGCGGAAAAGGCCTGGCATGCACTCTTTGCCAGGAATATGTTCATAAAGGCGACCCAGGCGGAACTGCTCAATTTCAAACCCGCCTTTACTGTCATTGATATGCCCAGTTTCCATGCGGTTCCCTCTTCGGACGGGACAAACACGGAAACCTTTATAATTGTCAACTTCGCAAAGAGGTTGATCCTCATCGGCGGCACAAGCTATGCCGGTGAAATCAAGAAGTCGATCTTCACCATTCTTAATTACCTCCTCCCCTTGGATAAGCGGGTTCTTTCCATGCATTGCTCGGCCAATACCGGTAAAAAGGGGGACACGGCGATTTTCTTCGGCCTTTCCGGCACCGGCAAAACGACCCTTTCAGCTGACCCGAAAAGGACCCTGATCGGTGATGACGAGCATGGCTGGGACGCCAACGGGATATTCAATTTCGAAGGGGGCTGTTACGCGAAGATCATCAAGCTCTCCAGGGATTCAGAACCTGAGATATATCAGACAACCAGGATGTTCGGAACCATACTTGAGAACGTCGCAATCGATACGGTAAGCCGCAGGATCGATCTGAACGATGACTCTTTCACTGAAAACACCCGTGCATCCTATCCCATAAACCATATTCCCCATATTGTCCGCTCCGGAATGGGCGCACATCCGGCCAACATCATAATGCTCACCTGCGATGCCTTCGGGGTGTTGCCGCCGATCGCCAAACTGACCAGGGAGCAGGCAGCGTATCATTTCCTCTCCGGCTATACCGCCAAGGTGGCCGGCACCGAGGCGGGCATTACCGAGCCCCAGGCGGTCTTCTCCACCTGCTTCGGCGCCCCATTCATGGCGCTCCACCCTTCGGTCTACGCGGAACTCCTCAAAGAAAAGATCGCCAAGCAAAAAGTTGACTGCTGGCTGGTGAATACCGGCTGGAGCGGCGGCGGCTATGGCGTTGGGAGCAGGATGAAGATATCTTATTCGCGGGCGCTTATCAATGCTGCCATCGACGGCGCCCTGAAGGAGGGGGAGTTCGAAAAGGACCCATTCTTCGGCCTCATGATTCCGAAGAGCTGTCCCGGAGTGCCGGCGGAGGTTCTTAACCCGCGCAACGTCTGGGCGGACAAGAAGGCATATGATGTAACCGCCGGGAACCTGGTGGATAGTTTCCGTGCGAATTTCGAGCAATACAAGGGTTATGTCTCGAAAAAGGTGGCCGGAGTGCTCTGACAGCGGGCCGTATTCGGCCTGTTACTCCGCCGCATCGTCTTGATATCAAATATCTCCCTCCTCTTTGTAAACGCGGGGGCGCGGAAATTGCGCCCCTGAGCACCTCATCCCCGTCCCTCTTTCTTCACGCCGCACTCCCCGTTAGTTTTCATGACGGTATGACCATTATCCTCATATTCATTTCCTTCTCAAGTTATTCACCATTCAGCCGATAAACTCCATTAAGTGCGAACAACCCGCGACCAAATCCAAAGGATCAGCCTGGGAACAGGAAAAATAATTTACGGCATGGAGGATAACCAGATGGAATTTATCAGTAATATGAAGCTCAGGACAAAATTCGTTCTGCTGAACCTGACAATTGTCACCTTTGCGGTGGCATGTGTCACAATGGTCGCCCTCAATGCATTCCAGAAGGCGACGCTACGGCAAATGACCAACGATCAGGAAAGCCGGATAAAGACCTTCAGGGAGCTGCTTGGCCAGAAAGGAAGCGAATTCAGGGTTGCGGATGGCAAATTAATGGCGGGAAGTTACATTATCAACGACAATTTCGAGCTTCCCGACAAGCTGAAGGCGCTTTGCGGAGGCACTGCCACGATCTTCATGGGTGACATGCGTGTATCCACAAACGTGCTCAAGGATGACGGCGGCAGGGGCGTGGGGACCCGGCTTCAGGGCCCTGCATACGATGCCGTTTTCAAGGAAGGGAAATCCTACAGGGGGGAGGCGGTTATTCTAGGGACGACCTTTTTTACCGCATATGACCCGATACGGGATGCCAAGGGCGATATAATCGGGGCGATATATACCGGAATCAAAAAAAGCGAATTTTTTGCCGTGATTGATAAAATAAAGTTTGTTGTAATTGGTTTGACAGCCCTTATCCTGCTTATTTCTTTCATTGGCAGCAGCTGGTTCATCACCCGTCTGTTCAGGCCTCTCAATCGGGTGCTGGAGTCAGTAAAACGGGTTGCCAAGGGTGACCTGACGGCCCGTTGCGACATTGCCACGCATGATGAACTTGGGATGCTGGCGAGTGAGGTCAATGTAATGGCGGAAAACCTGCAAATTACAATCGAACAGGTGGTGCAGTGCAGCACGCAGGTCGCTTCGGCCGCCGGACAGTTGTATTCAACCTCGGAGCAGATGGCGACCGGGGCTGAGGAGGTGGCTGCTCAGACCGGGACCGTGGCCACGGCCGGCGAAGAGATGGCGATGACCTCCACCGAGATATCCAATAATTGTTCCACCGCGGCCCAGGGTGCAAGGCAGGCCAGTGACAGGGCAATAGCGGGAGCATCGGTTGTGGAAAGTACGGTGACGGTGATGAACAGAATCGCCGAGCAGGTCCGTGCAACTGCGCATTCCGTGGAGGGCTTGGGCGCAAGGGGTGACCAGATCGGGGAGATCATCGGAACGATTGAGGATATCGCCGACCAGACAAACCTGCTAGCCCTGAATGCGGCGATCGAAGCGGCGAGGGCCGGTGAGCAGGGCCGAGGATTCGCGGTGGTTGCGGACGAGGTGCGGGCCCTGGCGGAGCGGACGACACGGGCCACCCGGGAGATCGGGGAGATGATAAAGGCGATCCAGAACGAGACACGGAGCGCGGTAGCAGCCATGGAGAGGGGAGTGAAAGAGGTGGAGACCGGGACAGGCGAGGCCTCCAGATCGGGCGAGGCATTGCAGGATATTCTGGACCAGATCAATAATGTGGTCTCCCAGGTAAATCAGATCGCCGTTGCCGCCGAGCAGCAGACAGCCATTACCGGCGAGATAAGCAGCAACATCCACCAGATCACCGAAGTAGTTTCGGAGACGGCAAGGGGCGCGCAGGAATCCGCAACCGCCGCCAGCCAGCTGTCCAGCCTGGCCGGGACAATGCAACAGCTGGTGGATCAGTTCAAACTAACAGCGTAATAAACAGCAGGGTACAGCGTACAGGGGTCAGGGAACAGTGGACAGGGTACAGCGTACAGGGATTTTCTGCTGTACCCTGTACCCTGTTTTACATCTGTACTACGGAAAAACCCTTCCCCCTGAGGAGTTCGATGATCCCTTCATTGCCGACCAGATGAGCCGCGCCGACGATGATGCAGACGGTTTCCTTTCCCTGGAGGAGCTGCTCGACCTTGGCTGCCATCTCCCGGTTACGTTGATAAAAGAGCTTATCGAAGATCGGCCGGAGTTCCGGAGATTCCCTGATTGTCCCGATAACGAGCGCCTCCATGGTCTTTGTATCACCGCTATGCCAGGCGGCCATCAACTTTTCGATCCCATCCTTTAGCTTCGCCAGGTCCCGAAGTGTGTAAATGAGGAAAAGCTCCTGCTCGCGGTCGGAAAAATCGTTCATCAGCCTGATCTGATAGTCGAGCGTCTCCAGTTCCACGATCCGCTTTTTTCCCGCAGCCTTCCCGGCGAAATAGATGTCTATTCCATGCGCCGGGTCGTAGCCGAGTCTCTGGAATTCAAACGTTTCCATGGTCATGGCGAGAAACCATGGCCTGGTCCTGTTGAACGACTCCATGGGAAGGCCAAGCTGCTCCATCTCGCGTGCGGCAAGGTCATAGGTATCCCGGGAAAGGTGCTCCCTGAGTGTGCCGCCTCCCGGATAGAGTGCTGAAGCAAGCATCAGCTGCAACAGCTTTTCATCCTTCGCCTTAACCGGATCAGCCTCCAGGGCCAGGACAGCCGATTTGTCGAAGCTCTCCTCGAATTTTTGCGGCAGGGGATACATGTCCGCCTTTGCCAGGTGAACAGAGCCGAGGATATAGGCTGTGGCGGTTTTCGATTGCACCTTCCATAGAAAGCTCTTTTGCCCCGTGTCGCTCTTCTCTCCAGCCAGGGCAGGCGTGACAAGAAGCGTCAGGGCCGCGAAGAGGGCAAGTACGTTACCAAAAATATTTCTCAAATTATCATCCCCGTAACTTCATTCCTCAGCATTCAATCTTCAGCCTTACCACCTGTATTTATAACAGGAGCGCCTTTACTTCCAGGAATTCCTCGATGCCGAAAGGACCGTATTCCCGGCCGTGCCCCGACTGCTTGTATCCGCCGAATGGGGCCAGCGAATTGAATTTCCCGCCGTTTATCTCCACCTGGCCGGTGCGCAGGCGGCGCGCAACGCGCTTCGCCCTTTCCGGGTCGCTTGACCAGACCGCGGCCGCCAGACCGTAAACCGTGTCATTGGCGATACGGATGGCGTCCTCTTCGTCTTCATAGGGGATTATCGCCAGCACCGGCCCGAAAATCTCCTCCTGTGCGATGGTCATATCGTTTCTTACCTCGGAAAAGACAGTCGGCCGGACAAAATAGCCTTTCTCCAGACCGTCCGGCGGCTCGGGCCCGCCGGTGACCAGCTTTGCCCCTTCTTCAATCCCCTTCCTGATATAGCCCCGCACCCTTTCCCGTTGGGCTGCGGATACCAGGGGACCTAACCGGGTATTGTCATCAAAGGGATCACCGGTTGTGAATTTGGCGGCAGTAGCGGCGGCAATGGCCTCCGCTTCGGCAAGCCGCGAGCGGGGCACCAGCATACGGGTCAAGGCGCTGCAGGTCTGGCCTGAGTTGAGATAACATTTCCCTACTCCGTCGGCCACCACCTTTTGCAGGTCGGCATCATCGAGGATTATGTTGGGCGACTTCCCCCCCAGTTCCAGCGAGACCCGCTTGATGGATGGTATGGCCAGTTCGCTGACCCTTTTCCCGGCCCTGGTGGAGCCGGTGAAGGAGAGCATATCCACCAGCGGATGCGAGGCTATCGCCTCGCCTACCACAGGGCCGGTTCCCATCACCATGTTGAAGACCCCGGCCGGCAGGCCCGCCTCGTGGATTATCTCCGCCAGGATATAGGCGTTAAGTGGGGCTATCTCGGTCGGCTTGAGGACGATGGTGCACCCAGCCGCAAGGGCAGGCGCGACCTTGGCGGCAATCTGGTGGAGGGGGAAGTTCCAGGGGGTGATGCACCCCACAACACCCACGGCTTCGCGCACAATCAGGGAAGTGCCGATCTGCTCCTCCCATTTGACCATCTTTACCACTTCCGGGATGCTGGAGAAAGTTGCAAAAGGGAGCCCTGCCTGGACCCTGGCAGCCAGTTTAACCGGCATTCCCACTTCCCTGGCGATCAATGCGGCGATTTCCGGTATGCGGGACTGGATGCCCGCGGCGATCTTGCTGATAAACTCCACCCGCTCTTCCAGAGGGGTCTGCGACCAGCCGGGAAAAGCGGCCGTTGCGGCCTTGGCAGCCCGGTCTACATCCTCGGCCGTGCCGTCGGGGATACGCCCCATTACCTCTTCGGTGGCAGGGTTGATGACATCGATTGTTCCTTTGCCGACGGAAGGGACCTATTCACCGTTGATGTATATCTTGTCGCGAATAATGATTTCCATGGCAATCGCTCCTATGTCCGGAATTTCCTCCTATCCCAATTTGATGATAGTCAATTTATATTTTTTGGCAAGGGAATCATTTTGCACGGAAGTATTTGAAAGACGTCGCTCCGACAATAAGATTGGTAGAAAGAGCAAGCAACGTATCAGAGATAATCTCCAAAATTTTCGGTTTGTAAATTACGCAGGTAGACCCGTTAGTTGTTATCTCTGGAAATGATATTCTGAGGGTGGCCCACTTGCTCGGTGATGAAAAAAGGGACTACATCTTAGCAACCCTTTTCTTGATCTGGTCTCCCTACAGAGACACCCGGTCTAAAGATCGATAACGCTTAGTTATTGCAAGCGTTATCCTAGCATTAAAGATAATTATCGAAATAAATGTAAACGTTGGAGCTTCTCGGGCGTTTATATCTAATAGAAAGAAATTGTAAAAAGGAAGGGAGGATATATGAGAAAGATCATGGTGACACTTATTGTTGCAACACTGCTATCCGCAACAACCGCAGTTCCGGTGTTTGCTCACGGATGGGGAGGGCACTCTTATGGAAGAGGTGTTGTAATTGATCCATTTTGGCCGATCGCCGTCGCACTGACTATCCCTGTGGCCATCATTGGAACCGTGGCGAACCTTGCACTTCCGGCACCGGTTTATGCTCCACCACCGGTAGCTGTAGAACCGCAAGTGTATTCAGGGCCTGCAACATACTACGCGCCGAGACCATACTACGAACCTAGAGTTTATGTAGTACCGAGGGGATACTACACGCCGAGAGCTTATTATCCAGTTAGATACTATCGGGCATACAGGAGTGGTTGGTAATTGTAAACATACACAAGGGGTGCAACCGATTGCGGTCGCCCACCAAGCGTTCACCCCCTATAAATCCCCGACTCATCGGGTTCTTTGCTCGGAATAGATCGGTTTCAGGCATGCAAAGTTGCAAAGTTGTGCTGAATAACCAGTCTGCCATGAGGAAGCGGAAAGATCAGGCCTCAATTAAGAGGTACTTATCGCTGAGCCATTGTAACATGCCTCTTCCGGTTTCTTGCGGATGACTTGCGCAAAAGCCCCATGCTGAAAACAGATGGGGCTTTTGTTGTTCGATTTTCTTCTTTCAATACTACTCTTCCTTCTCCAGTCTGATCTCCTCCACCTTGCCGAATGTGGCGAGGGGTTTGTCGAAACGTTTTGTGTCCCCAACCACCACCAGTTTCATTGCTTCGGGATGGAGGTACTTTTTCGCCACCCTCAGCACGTCCTCCTTGGTCACTTTGGCTATGTTGTCACGGTAATTCTCCAGGTAACCGGCAGGGTAATGGTAATATTCGAGGCGCGCCTTCTGGTTTACCACCGAGGCGGTACTGGTGAAGCCGAAGATAAAGGAATTGATGATTGAGTCCTTGGCGAGTTGTAACTCCTGGTCGGATACCGGCTTTTTCGTCATCCCGGCGATTATCTCCTCCATAAGGGCGATGGTCCTGGCGGTGGTTTGCGCCTTGGTCTCGGTTTCCGCCGTAAAGGCGCCCAGATAGCGCCGGCCGACGTCGAAGCTGCTCTCCACGTTATAGGCAAGCCCCTGACTGTTGCGTACCTCCGCCATTAACCTGGAATTGAAGCCGCTGCTGCCGAGGATCGCGTCCATCACGCGGATCGCGTACATGTCGGGATTGTCCTTGTTTATCCCCATATGGCCCATGCTGATGACGGACTGGTTCACATCCTTTCCAACATGGAGGACCTCCGGCCGGAACTCGGCAACCGGCTCTTTTAAGGCAGGGAATTCGACCGGCTCCTTTTTCCACCCGGCAAAGACCTTGTTGAGCGCCGCAATAATTTCTTTCGAGTTGAAATCGCCGGCAATGCTCAGTATCACGTTGTTGGGATGGTAATATTTCTTGTGGAAAGCGACCATATCGTCACGCGAGATTGACCTGACCGTTCCAAATGTGGGGATCCGCCCGAGTGGGGTTCCACGGAAAATCGCCTTTCCCAGTTCCCGGTCAGCAACCGCCTTGGGGTCATCATTCTGCCGCCGCAGGGACTCTAATGTCAGTTTTCGTGCCAGTTCCACCTTGTCGTCGCGGAACGCGGGGGTCATCAACACCTGGGCGAAGAGCTGAAGAGTCCGCTCCAGGTTCCTGGTAAGGGTGCTCATGGCGACATTACCCATGTCGCCGCCGATGCTCGACTCCAGGGAGGATGCCATGAATTCCAGTTCATCATCCATCTTTTCAGGAGAAACCGTTATTGACCCGCCGCTCCGCATGACCGCACCGGTAAGAGCGGCCAGCCCGACCTTCGACTCCGGCTCATAGACGCTGCCGGTTCCGATCAGGGTCGAGATGCTGATCTGGGGCAATTCGTGGTCTTCAATCATGTAGACAACCATTCCGTTATCGAGGAGAACCTTCGCTGCCTGCGGGACAACAAATTTCAATGGGGGGAAGTTCAGGGCGCGGGGGTCGGGTAGATCTCCCGCCAACACAGCGGCAGGGATAGCGAAGATCAGCAGAAAAGTAATTATATGAAAAAAGCGTCTCATTTATTCACCTCACGCTTTGTGATGAAGCCTACCGTACGATTCTCTCTGACCAGGTATTTCCCGGCAACCCGCTTTATATCATCAGGCGTTACCTTGGCCACATTCTTGCGATGTTCGAAGAAATATCGCCATGTCCCGGCAGTCGCTTCATATTCCGTAAGGCGATAGGCGAGACCGCCGTTGGAACCCATGGAGCGGATCTCGGAAGCCTCCATGTTGTTGAGAACGCGCTGAAGTTCCCGCTGCGTGACCGGTTCGCTTTTGAGCCGCTCCAGCTCCCCGTAGATGGCATCTTCCACCTCCTTAACAGTATGGGGCGCGCGCGGGGTTGCCCCGATAATGAAGAGATTGGGGTAAAGGGCGCCGGGAACCGTCGTCGTTGAGACGTCGGTGGCAAGCTGTTTTTCCTCCACCAGCTTTTTGTAAAGCCTGGAAGTCCTGCCGTCGGCCAGGAGGATGTCGATCACATCGAAAACATAGTCGTCCGGGCTGGGCAGGGTAGGCTTGTGGAAGCCGATTGCAAGTTCGGGTTCGGCGTCGCCGATTACCTCGGTTTGCCTTTCACCGGCCTGTTGCGGCTCCTCCGCGGCAACAGGCGGAACCGGAGTTCCTGGGGGGATCTGGCTGAAATATCTTTCGACGAGCTTGATGGTCTTGTCCGGTTCGATATCTCCGATAATGGCCACCACGGCGTTGTTCGGCGCATAGTATTTGTGGAGGAAATTCTCCGCCTTGGTTCTCGACAGATTTTCTATGTCCGACGGCCAGCCGATCACCGGCTTTCCATATGGGTGTGCCTGAAAGGCGGTTGCCATAAAGTCTTCCCACAGCTTGCCGCTCGGCTCGGCGTCGTAGCTGCGCCTTCTCTCTTCCATTACCACATTGCGTTCAGTGTAGAACTGGCGGAGCACCGGGTTCAGCATCCGGTCGGCCTGTATGGCCGCCCAGAGCTCCAGCTTGTTGGCGGGGAGATTGATGATGTAGGCGGTGGTGTCTTTGGCGGTAAAGGCATTAAAACCGACCCCGCCGTTTTTTGCGAATATCTCAGAATACTCGTCAGGGACCACGTACTTGTCGTCTTCGGCCTGGAGGGTTGCAAGGAGGTCGGACAGTTCCTTTATCTTTTTCGGGTCCCCCTTGTCACGCTTCAGTTTTTCCACCATCAGCATCTGGGCGGTTTCTTCAATCTGTTTGAGGATCGGAACCTCCGCAGCATAATTTTTTGTGCCGATGGTCTTTGTCCCCTTGAACAGCATGTGTTCGAGCATATGGGCGATTCCCTGCTCATCGCTCCGCTCATTGACGCTTCCCACCTTGAAGCGCACCCAGGCTGCAACGGTGGGTGAGGTGTGGCGCTCCACCATGAGGAGCTTCATGCCGTTTGCAAGACGGTGTTCGATGACCATCCCCTCCAGATCGGCGCTCCATGCGAAACAGGATAATAGGGAGAAGCATATTGTGATAGAAAACATCCTGAACTGCTTGTACATTCTTGACCTCGCGTTTTATTTCTCTTCATTCTGAATCCGTGAACCGCGAATTCAATTTCAGAATATCGAAAACTTCAGATATCTCTTCGGGTGTTCCTTAAAATCATTCACCAGCGCATTCACATTCTCTACCATCGCGTTCAGCCGGTTGTAAAGTTCCTGCTCTGATATCAGCTTACCGGCAGTCCCTTCGCCCCGGTTTACCCGGTCGGCGATCTCCTCGAAGGCCTTAACCGAATTATCCGCCCGCTCCAGGAGGGACATTCCCTTGTCATAAAATTCGCGGTCCCCGAGGAGCATGCCGATGGTGGAGTCATGTGAAGTCATCTTTTTGTTCAATTCCCTCACGTCGTCCGCCGCCTGGACACTCTTGTCGGCCAGCGCGACCAGTTTGTCGTAAAGCTTCCGGTCATAGATCAGTTTGTTGATGGTCCCTTCCGAGTGCTGGATGTCGTTCAGGGTCTGGTCGGCGCGGTTCAGGATACTCATCATCTTGTCATAGGATTCGGAACTGTTCGTGAGTTTTCCGAGACTCCCCTGTCCCTCGTTCACCTGCGTCATGAAGGAATCCAGCTTCAGTGTAAGGTTTGAAAAATTGTCGTAGAGCTTCGGGTCTTTGAGAAGCTTGCCGAACGAACCTTCCCCCTTGTCCATCCCAGCGATGATCCCGTTGAGGGTGTCGAAAGCCGTGCCGGCCTTCAAAATAACATCGTCCAGCTTGGGGAGCTGCGTCCCCACGAGCCGCTTCGGAGGGACCTCTGAGTAGACCCGGCTCGGGGTTATGTCGACATATTTTTCTCCCATGAGGCCGCGGGTCTTGACAGTAATAATCGAATCGGGTCCGATCTTCTTGAGCGCATCCCGGTCCACCTCCAGGTCCACCTCCACCTCGTTGCTCTGCTTGGGGCGTTCGAAACTTATCCGGGTCACCGCCCCCACGTCGACCCCTGCCAGCCAGACCGGGGCGCCCTCCTTGAGGCCGGCCACATCGGTCATGATAACCGAAACCTCCCCCTTGTTTGTGAAGAGCTTGGTCTGCTCTCCCATGATGAGGATGCCCCCCGCCAGAAAGATGAGGGCCAATATGATAAAGATG
>JBGQDJ010000001.1:0-31240 GCA_041495805.1 Geobacteraceae bacterium | reverse complement strand
TGATGCCCGTAGACAGGGTTGCTTTACATATATAAAAAACTAAATTTTTCAGGAGGAAATTATGAACACGGCGGCATCGACTACAAATTCCGTTGAAATGAAAGAAGAACGGATTCAACTGGTAAGCTTCAAGATCGGAAATGAAGAGCATGGGATCAACGTCTTGAAGGTGCGGGAAATCATTCGCCTGTCAAATATCACCAGGGTGCCGAACACCCCCGGCTATATCGAAGGGGTCATCAATCTGCGAGGAAAGGTTATTCCCATAATTTCACTGCGGATGAAGTTCAATCTTCCCGAGGCGGAAAATGACAGCAGGACACGGATCATCGTTATGGATATGGATAATGAGTTAATGGGCTTTATTGTCGATTCCGTCGCGGAAGTTATCCGTATTGCCTTGAGTGAGATTCAGCCCCCACCCCCAATTGTGACCGGCGGCATAGATCAGGAGTGCATATCAGGGGTGATCAATCATGCCGATCGCCTGCTGGTCCTTCTGAACCTCGAAAAGATGTTTTCATTGGAAGAGCGCCAAACATTTGCCGATATGATCTGATAGATTTTCTTCAAGGAGCCACAGATGAGCCTGAATTGTGAAGATCAAGAGCTGTTGGAAGCATTCCTGACGGAGACCACCGAACTTCTTGAAAAAGTTGATGACGACCTGTTGATACTGGAAAAGACGCCCGGCGACATGGAGCTCCTGAACCGCATTTTCCGGTCGGTCCATACAGTAAAGGGCGCAGCCAGTTTTCTCGAGTTCGAACTTCTGGTTAAAGTGACCCACAAGGCGGAAGACGTCCTGAACAGGCTGCGCAAAGGAGAACTTGCGTTCGACAATAAAATCATGGACGTTATTCTTGAAGCGATCGATCTGGTCAAGCTGCTGGTTGACGACATCAAAAAAGATAACATCGTCGAACGCCCGCTGGATGGGACTTTAGCCCGGCTTGAATCGGTGATTGCCGATAAGCATGAAGAATCGCCCGCTCCTATTGCGGATCAAACTCAGGACACGCAAATCCCTTCTTCGTCTGAAACTGAAATTGAAGCCCCTCCACCCACGGAGACTCCAAACCCAAGAATTGAGATACAACAAAAAATGGAGCAGGAGCCCGTTGCGGCAGCGCAGCAATCATCCGCCAACAAGGACGCCCAGGACAAATCCACCCTGCGTGTTGATGTAAAGAGGGTTGATGATCTGATGAACCAGGTGGGCGAGCTTGTCCTGGAAAGAAACAGGATGAGCCACCTGAACAGCGACTGCCTGGGCCGGACGAACGTTGATGCCTTTGCCGATGAGTTCGGCAAGCTTGTCAAAAGGATAAGCTTCATTACTTCGGAATTGCAGATGCAGGTCCTGAAAATGCGTTTGGTGCCGGTCGGCAATGTTTTCAGAAAATTCCCCCGCATCGTCCGCAATCTTGCCCGTGATCTGGATAAGCAGGTGGATCTGAAGATTTTTGGAGAAGAAACGGAACTGGACCGTTCCGTGGTTGACGAAATTGGCGACCCTCTTATCCACCTGGTGCGAAACGCTCTCGATCATGCCCTGGAGAGCGCCGAGGACCGGCTTGCAGCGGGCAAGCCGCCGGTAGGCTGTATCACACTCTCCGCAAAGCATGAGGGGAACAATATAATCATCAGCATAAAGGACGATGGCCGCGGCCTCGACCCTGAAAAGATTTCCGCCAAGGCCCTGGAAAAGGGGGTTGTTACACCGGAGCAACTGGCTCAAATGAGTCAGAAGGAGATCTTTGACCTGATTTTCCTCCCCGGTTTTTCCACGAAAGAGAAGGTTTCCGACCTTTCCGGAAGAGGGGTCGGCATGGATGTTGTTAAAACCAATGTAAGGAAGCTGAATGGAATCATCGACATAAAAAGCGAGATGGGAACAGGATCGGAAATCATCCTGAGACTCCCGTTGACCCTGGCTATCATCCAGTCACTCATGGTTGAGATAGAGGGCGAAACCTATTCCATACCTCTTTCAGCGGTTATTGAAACATTACGCGTCAGACAGGATGAGTTCTGCAGCGTTGGCGGGCGGGAAGTGCTTCGCCTCAGGAAAACCGCTCTTCCTTTGATGCGTCTGCAACAGAGATTCGATATCAGAGGGCCGGAAAGCGACCGCGAATTCCTCTATGTCGTCGTCGTGGGGATCGCCGAAAAGAGGCTTGGATTGGTGGTGACAAGACTATTGGGACAACAGGAGGTGGCTATTAAATCTCTTGGCAATTATCTCGCGGATGTTCCCGGCATAGCCGGCTCAACTATTCTCGGTGACGGCAAAGTGGCCCTCATTGTAGACCCCGCAAAATTGATCGATGGCGGCGAAGAGGAAATGTACCGACATGCCTCTTCGTTTTGACACTCGATTTGCGATGTCCGCTTTGTAAGGCAAAAAGTCGCAGTGCTGCATTCAGCCTGTTTATATCGGATTTATAAGTCAATATTTGAAATATGTTTTCTGAATTACTCGTAAGAAGGAATAAGCATGAAAATCTCTGATAGTAATTTCGAAATCTTGCGGGATTTCATATACAACTTCTGCGGCATTTATTTTCATACCGGGAGAAAATACTTCCTGGAGAGCCGCCTGGCGAGACGTATGGAAGTCCGTGGCTTGAAGGATTATGCGGATTATTACAAGCTTCTCAGAAACGGCGCGGAAGGCCCGGCGGAAATCAAACAGCTCCTGATCGAAATAACCACAAATGAGACCTGTTTTTTCAGAAATACTCAGCAACTTGGGGCCTTGGAAAGACAGTTCCTTCCCGAACTGGTCGAAACTAAGAAAAAAATAGGTTTCAAGAAACTGAGGATATGGAGCGCCGGGTCCTCCTCGGGAGAAGAGGCATACACATTTGCCATGATCCTCCTGGAAAAGCGGGCTACCCTGCTAAAGGACTGGGTAATTGAAATCGTCGGGACAGACATCAGCGACAAGGTTCTGCTCCAGGCCAAAGAAGGAATTTACAACAACTACTCGGTCAGGAACATGTCCGAATTCTATAGGAAGAAATATTTCAAAGAGGTAAGCGCCGGGTCGTTTGCCATTGCGCCGGAAGTCAAGAAGCTGGTGAATTTTTCGAGTCTGAACCTCTTTGAGGACAGCCGGATGGTATTCATGAAGAGCTTCGACATCATCATATGCTCCAATGTGCTGATATATTTCGACGCTCCCGCAAAAGCCAAGATCGTCCAGCATTATTACAACAATCTGCAACCATACGGATATTTCTTTCTGGGTCAATCGGAATCGCTTCACAGTGTCAACGACAAATTCAAGACCATCCATTTCCCTGGCGGATTTGCCTATAAGAAATGAGGGGGACAAAATGAACAGACCAAACAAAGCCATGAGGATGCAAAAAGCTGAAAAGATGATCACGCAGGTTATCAACCTCCCGACCATCCCCGAAACGATGATGCGTGTCACCCATCTCCTCGATCAACCGGACGTGGAACTGGATGAAGTGGCTGAAGTGATACTGACTGACCAGGTCATGGCCTCACGGGTCATAAAAATAGTCAATTCTCCAATGTTCAGGCCGATGCATGAAATCAAATCCCTGAAGCGTGCCTTGATCTATCTCGGTTTTCGCCGGATACGGGAAATTGCCCTTACCTGCTCCATAATCAAGACGTTCGAGGGAAAGGACGGAGTTTTTGATGTCAGGACCTTCTGGGAGCATTCCTTCGGAGTCGGTATCGTCTCCAAGCTTATCGCCCAGCGTGTGCGCTACCCGGAGATTGAAAATGCTTACATTTGCGGCATTGTTCATGACATTGGAGAGGTATTTCTGAGCACATGCCATGGAGAGGAGTTCCGTAAAGTCGTCACCCTCATCAAAGACACCTGCCACAGCTTCGCTGAAGGTGAATTATTCATGCTTGGAACGACCCATTGCGAGCTGGGTCTGTGCCTTGCCAAAAAATGGAATTTCCCGCTTGAATACTGCGATGTTATAGAAAACCACCATTTCCCCCAGGAAGCGACTTTCGACCCGATGCTGGTGGCCATCGTCAATCTTGCGGACCTGTTCTGTTCGGTCAGAAATCTCGATTATGACAACAGGGAGTGGGTGAGCTTCAACCTTGCCGAAGAAAAATCCTGGGAAACCCTGCGGAAATTTTCACCCGATTTCAGCACTATGGATGTGGAAAGGTTCTGCTTCGAATTGGATGAGAAAGTTGAAGAAATTGAGGACATGGTCCGGGGAATATTTGAAAAATGATATGTTATGGGGGCAGCATGATTCCGGAAAAAAACAAGAAACTCAGGGTCCTGATAGTTGATGACTCATCCTTTATGCGGATGGCTATCAGAAGCATACTTAACAAAGACCCGGAAATCGAAATAGTCGGGACTGCCATCAATGGCGCCGAAGGGGTTGCCAAGGCATTGGCCCTTAAACCCGATATAATAACCATGGATGTGGAGATGCCCGTAATGAACGGGATAACTGCCTTGAAGGAGATAATGAGAAGTGCCCCCACGCGGGTCATCATGGTCTCAACCCTTACAAAAGAGGGCGCATCCGCAACTTTCGACGCCCTTGAGAGTGGAGCCGTCGACTACGTCTCAAAAAGCACGGCCGATTCTGGGGTGGAGCAGAATCAATTTCGGGAAGACCTCCTCTTGAAGATCAAAGCCGCAGCGGCTACTACCTTGGTACGAAAAATCGCCGCCTCCTCCCCTTGCGCCCGTATTCAACCCGTTGAAACCCAACGTCACCGGCCTCTGTCCGTTAAGTCCGAGTTTGTTGGAATCGGGGCTTCCACAGGTGGACCGGTCGCACTTCAGGAGGTCTTGTCGCGTATTCCCGCCTCTTTCAACCAGGGCATCATTGTGGCTATACATATGCCGAAAGCCTTTACCGGCCCATTTTCCGAGAGGCTCAACAGCAAATGCGCCCTGCCGGTAAAAGAGGCGGTTGACGGCGATATTCTTCTGCCGGGACACGTTCTGGTTGCACCCGGCGGCCGCCATATGACTCTTATACGTAAAGGTGGAGCAATTGTGGTCCAAACAGTCCCTGTCGAAAATTTCCCGAAATATGTCTATGTCCCTTCTATCGATTTGATGATGACTTCGCTCTCCGACGCCTGCAAAGGTCCCATGGTCGGAGTAATTTTAACCGGGATGGGAAACGACGGACTCAGCGGGATGCGCCATATAAAAGAAAAGGGCGGCATTACACTGGTTCAGGACAAGGTGACATCAACTATCTACGGCATGCCCAAGGCATGCATAGAGGCGGGTATCGCCGATGAAGTGCTCCCTTTAGACCGGATAGGAAGCGAGCTCGGCAGAATTGCCGCCGGATGAAAGGGTTGATCATCGAGTTCCGGCAAATTCGCCAAAGTTAAGACAGAGGAGTTTAATCAAATGAACGACGACCTGAAAAAAGCCATCTTGACGACCGGAGACCTCCCGCCCATGCCGGTGGTTGCCACAAAGGTCCTTCAACTGGTGGAGAGCGGAAAGGCGGATGCAGTGGAAATATCCAGGGCGATTTCTTCCGACCCCGCTGTTTCCGCAAGGGTCCTCAAAATCTCCAACTCAACATTTTACGGTTGCCGCCGCAAAATCCAGACGCTGGCGGAGGCCGTTGTCGTGCTTGGCCACAACACCCTTAAGGGGTTGGCCGTGGCTGCGTCCCTAAAGGAAATTTACAAGCCGGCCGGCCTGATAGAAAACATGCTTTGGGAGCACTCATTCGGTGCTGCACTGGCCGCAAAGATCATCGCCGGCCACACACCCCAAGTGAGCGCTGACGAGGCTTTTCTGGCAGGACTATTTCACGATCTGGGGAAGATCATCATGAATCTCAGGGAAAAGGAGAAGTTCCAACAGGCAACAGAGCGCTGTTATAATGAAATGATCATGTTTGAAGAAGTGGAGAAGACATTTTTCCCCTACACCCATGCGGAGTTGGGTGCGTATGTCCTGGAGAAATGGAATCTTCCGGAGGACCTGACTACCGCGGTAATGCTTCACCACACATTCGCTTTCCCGGACACTGAAAATATTTATCAACAGAATATGACAGCGATCACCAGCCTGGCCGACCTCATCTGCGTCAAACTGGGAATAGGGACCAGAGCGGCAATGGAAGAACTGGATCTTAACCAGTCACAGGCCGCGCAGATTCTTGAGCTGGATGAAAGCAGGCTGAATCTGATAACGGAATCCGTTGCCGAGAATTACATGCGTGACAAGGGTTATTTCGTTTCGTGATAACTGGCTAACCACCCAACGCAAAAAAAATCCCTAATTCCAGACAGAGCCCGGAATTCGTGATTTTCCTTTTTTGATAAGATAAAGAGACTTATCCGGCTATGGTTGCGCCATCAAAGCGATTGACCCCAATCCTTACGGGAGGTCGTCTTCTTTTCTCCGGCAATATTGCAATCTGCGCGACTTCGTGGGAACAGACCCGGTTCTTACCGCTCCTCTTGGCCTGGTAAAGGGCCTGGTCGGCTCTTGACAACAGGGTTTCCGGAATTGCCGTAACGCCATCGTTGTGCGAGACACCTATACTGGCAGTAAAACTGACCTTACGTCCCGAAAAGGTGAATTCCTGTTCGCTCAATTTCATTCTCAGCCGTTCCGCAACCTGCAAAGCGGTATCCAGCCCGGTATTGTTGAGGAGAACCGCGAATTCCTCACCGCCGTAGCGGGCAACGATATTTTCCTTGCGGGAGTTATCCATCAGTATTTTAGCCAAAACGGTAAGGACACTGTCTCCGGCCGGGTGGCCGAACGTGTCGTTTATTGCCTTGAAATTATCAACATCGATGAGCAGGAGCGCCAATGGCGTCTGTCTCCTCTTGTTTTCCTCAAGATGCAGTATTTCCTCCAGGATGCGGCGGTTATAGAGCCCGGTAAGGCTGTCCCGCAGGGAAAGTTCCTTCACCCTGTCATGCTCCCGGGCATTCCTGATGGCGGTTGTCAAACATCCGGCGACACCTGCCAGGATGGCATACTCAGCCTGTCTCGCGTCTTCCTCGCAACCGAACAGCGTTATCGTCCCTATATTGTCCCCGAGTTCAATAACTACCGGCTGATTGTCGGCATGCATCGGAAGCACGGGAGTGGCGAGTCCAAGCAAAAGATGGCCGTTTATCGAACGGTATTTCATCTCAGGGTATTCCTTGACCACCTTAAGCCAACTCCTCCTGCATCCGGCTGAATCAAGGGGGGAATAACCGGTCAATCCGCCGGACCCTTCCGCAAGAGAAAAGACCGCAAAGCTGTACTGGAAATAGTCGTAAAGGAGTTTCGCCGCGGTGTTTAGCACCTCATCCGGATTCAAGCTGAAGCCGACATCTTTTGCAAAGGTAGCGAGAAAACTCAATCCCGCAAGTTCCTTTTGAAGAAACAAGGTCTCACTTCCGCCCTTGTCTCCGGACCACAACCTCGATTTACCTTTTTCGCGGCTCAAATAGTCATACCCGAAGGCTGTTCCTGTAATCATATCATCTATCTCCCGGTCTGGTCGGTTCAAAATTTGTTTCATCTCCATCCGACAGAAACCTCTCTCGAGCCTCATCGGAAATGGAAACCAGATCTTTCACTCCGGACTTATTCCGGCCTTTCATCTTCCTGCATTCAAGAAGCTTGCCATTACCATAGCCATTGAGAATGGCTACTATATTTTGTATCGTCCGGAACATTATCTTTTCCTGTCAGCGACAAATCAGCTCTCCTTTTATAATACATATCGTCTCTTATAAACGATTCTTTAATGATAAACAGACTATTTAAATGCGATTCAGCTTCGCTATGTTTCAATATGTTTAATTAATGCCGTTTTGACTCGAATCATTCAAAGTTTTGACTTCCCGGACAAAATTCCGTGCAATAACATCCTTTCAGACCGCACAGAGGAGGGTGCTATTATCACCCTGTTTGCCGTAAACACGCCCATATTTTGCGTTCGGATACGAGGCATGCTGTTTGCATTCAACTCTTTCGAGATAAAAACAGGAGATGACCCATGTCCATCCAATCTTCAGACCTTGCCTCCACATACAGGGATATGTACCGGGAACGGGCGATGAGCAATTCGAACGCATTCACACTCGAGTACTGGAAAAACCACTTTGCCACCCGGACCATATGCGGGAACAGCGAAATATGCGGTACTGTTCTTGATCTCGGCTGCGGGACCGGAGAGATAGACATCTGGCTTGCGCGCACAAAGGCGGATGTGCGAATAGAGGCGGTTGATCTTTGCACCGAGGCGCTGCAAGTGGCAAGGGAACACCTGGAGGTAGAGCCGGCGGATGTTAGAAACCGCATATCCTTTCATCAATCTATTATTGAATCCCTCCCTTTCAGCGACAACTCCTTCGATTGTTGCTTCATATCCCACACCCTCGAACATATAAGTGATCATGGCGCCATTTTCGGGGAGATCTATCGTGTTCTCAAACCCGGCGCCCCGGTTATCATCATAGTCCCCTTCGACCATTTCCATGACGACCCGACCCACGTCTGGCACTTTCGCAGTGAAGAACTTGCCGGGCACCTCTCACGCTTCGGCAGCTCCGTTAACGTATGGCAGAGCCCTGATGGGGCCCAGCTTGCCGCACGCCTTACAACCTGGCCGAAGCCGCGGGTCATCGGCATGCTGCGCATCAAGAACGAGGAACAGTATATCGAGCAGACCCTGCATATGGCGGCAAAGGTAGCAGACGGCTTCGTTATCCTCGATGACGGTTCGACCGACCGCACTCCCGAGCTTTGCAGGTCACACCCGAAGGTGATCCGCTATGAATATCAGAATGAGCCTGTCACCGATGAGGTCAGGGACAAGAACCGGCTTCTCCGGATGGCCCTTGATGAATCTCCCGACTGGCTCCTCGCTCTGGACGGAGACGAGGTCTTGGAGGATATCGCTCCTTACTTACTGCGTCGGGAAATCGCCTGCGCCCTTCCGGATGTTACGGTTTTCACCTTCAACTTCCTCTATATGTGGGACGCCCACGACGCTTACAGGGTTGACGGCCGCTACGCCAATCTCCGCCATCCGCGTCTTTTCCGGGTGTCCGACCTGGGGATCGACAGCAATGCCCTCTGTTTCGGGGCTACCGGCAACGGCGGGAACTTCCACTGCGGCAGCGTCCCTTCCAACATTCCAGGCAAGACGCGTCATCTGGACCTGAACGTAAAGCATTACGGATATTTTTCATTGGCGCAGCGGGAGAGAAAGCTGGCCTTCTATACCCGCATCGACCCGGTCAACGCGGCAGCCGGAAATTACGACCACCTCACCGGCGAAGAGGGGAAGATCCTTCTCCCCTGGCAGGAAAGGGGCGCCAGGGAGGTCATCCCGAGCGAACGCTCCGCCGCACCCTCGCCGACTGCCAGCGTTGCATGCATGGCATCTTCTGCCGGCCGCCGTCATCAGGAAGGCTCGCCGCTGATCGCCATCATCTACGGGCATACCCCATTGACAGTCGGGAGGATGTTCAAAACCGCCCTGCGCCAGATGGGAGCCAACTTCATCAGCATCGGCTGGTTCGGCGGAGACAAGGTCGGCTGGCCCACGGAACGGAGTTATGAAGAGGCTATCGATGTCCCCGACATCATCGTGGATAAGGCCAACTTCTACAAGGCATCCCATATAGTCGGAAGGATCGAAGCCTTGACCGGAGTCAGGCCCGATGTTGTATTGCAGATCGACGGGGACATGCATGTCTGCAACAACCTGGGATATCAGAATATTCGCTTCGTCAGTATCGCCACCGACCCGCACATGGAATCGATCACTTACGGCCACGCGGCCCAGTGCTCCCCCTGGTTCTACTCAATGCAGTCTCCCTACATGGGACTTTTCGGCAACAGTGCCCGCTACCTCCCCTACGGATACGACCCGGAGATCCATTTCTTAGAGCCCGGCGTTGAAAAGAGATACGATGTCTCCTGCATCGGGTTTCAGTTCCCCCAGAGGGTAGAAATGGGGAACCGTCTCAGGGAACTCGGGCTGAACGTAAGATTCGAAAACGGCCCCATCCTTGACGAATACCGGCGCATCATCAATGAATCGTGGATCTGCTTCAATCTCTCGGCAAAGGATGACCTCAACATGAGGGTCTTCGAGACCCTGGCTTGCGGGACGCTCCTGGTCAGCAACGTCACATCGGACATGGGGGTTTTTTTCCGGGAAGGGGTGGATTATGTCTCATACCAGACACTGGACGAAGCGGTGGAAAAGATCGTTTATTTTCTGGAGCACAAGGATGAGCTTGCCGTCATCGCGCAGTCGGGACATCGGGCAGTGCAGGGGCATACCTACGCATCCAGGCTCCTTGAGATATTCGGGGAAATAGGCGTAGCGGTTGCGAAAGGGAACCCATCCGGGAAAGCCTCAACAACCGGCTTGCCCTGTGAAATCAGGCCCATCGGCGATCTCCCCGGCTATTACCGCCATGTCAGGCCGGAGATATTCACCGTGGTGCCGGCGGAGGCAAAAAGCATCCTGGACGTGGGGTGCGGCGCAGGGCTTCTGGGTAAGGCACTCAAGGAGCAGTCTCCGGAGCGGACAGTCACCGGCATAGAGATGAATTCGGATGCAATTCACCATGCGCGGATTAACCTGGACAGGGCATATCACGCCGATCTGGAGGCATTCTCACCTCCCTTCCGGCAGGGGGAGTTCGACTGCATAATATTTGCGGACGTGCTGGAACACCTGAAGGACCCCTGGCGCATCGCCCGGCTTTACGCGACCTATCTAAAGCCTGGAGGGACACTCATTGCCAGCATCCCCAATGTCCGCTACCTCCCCCTCCTCTGCAGCCTGGCGGAAAACGCCAACTGGCGATACCAGGACGAGGGGATATTGGACAACACCCACCTCCGCTTCTTCACCCGCGCGGAGTTCCTGAGGCTTCTTGATTACAGCGGCATCCGTTGCGACAGCGTGACCTATCTGGGGACTGACGGATGCGCCCATCTCCGCCCATCCGGTCCGGAGCGCACTGTTAATCACGGAAACGTTACCCTTGCCAATGTATCGGACGCCGATTTCGCAGAAATGAGCGCGTTCCAGATACTCTTCAGCGGCAGATACAGCCCGTCCCCGAAGCATCTTCATCCCGGGCTCCCATCCGCCGATCCCCTGGATGCGGGTTTTACCGAGTTCAGCAGATACCGGGAAAGCATTGATAACCTCTACGGGAATGTCGGCCACATGATCGCCGCGAATAATTACGAGGGCGCGATACTGCTGCTCAGGCACCTGCTCAGGCTCTCCCCCAACCACTGCGTTGCCCTGAACGACCTTGGGCTTCTCTATTACGACAGGGGAGAAACGGAACGGGCTGCGGAACAATTTGCGCACGTCACCCGCCTCTCCCCCGGCAATTCCGACGCCCTGAAAAATCTCGCCTCCCTTTATGTGGAGATGGGAGATCTGAGGAAAGGGATAGAGGCTTGCCGGGAGATCGTCACCCTTGACCCCGGAAATCCGGAATCGGTTGTCAATCTCGGCAACCTCAGCTTTCTGGCCGGAAACAGGGAAGACGCGCGCGAGCTCTTTGCCCAAGCCCTTACAATAGATCCGCGGAACAGTGCGGCTTCCCGCGGCATAGCCGCCCTCGGCCGGTAAACGTTAAGCGCAAAGAAACATCAATACAACGGGATGGAGAACATCATGGGAGCGGTAGAACAGTATTTCGACGCATTGCTTCAGATCGGCGTCACTAACTTCGACAGCGGCAGCAATGGTGAAGAGATGTTTCTCGAAGGCTACCTGCCTGCATTGACCTCCCCTGTTGTTTTTGACGTGGGGGCAAACGTGGGGAAATTTTCTGAAACTGTGATGAATCTGAATGAAACGGCTGTCGTCTATGCATTCGAACCCCATCCGGTCACATTTGAAAAATTGAAGGATAACTATTTCGGTCATAGATTCCATCCTTACAACTGCGGGCTGGGTGAGACGAAGAGCGATGCTCTTCTCTACGATTATGCCAACCAGGACGGCTCCGAGCACGCCTCCGTCCACAGGGGGGTCATAGAAGAGATCCACCATGGTGAGGCGCTTTCCCATAGCGTAAGGATAATGACCCTTGACGGGTTTGTGGGTGAAAATGGCATCGACAGGATACATCTCCTCAAGGCGGATACGGAGGGGCACGAGATGGCGATTTTCCGGGGGGGAGAGAAGACGATCCGGAGCGGTGCCGTCGATGTCATCCAGTTCGAGTTCAATGAAATGAACGTCATCTCCCGGACTTTCTTCAAGGATTTTTTCGACTTCCTCCCCGAATACGATTTCTTCCGCCTGACCAACCAGGGGGCGCTCTTCATCAGGAGATACAGTCCCATCTTTTGCGAGATCTTCGCGGTACAGAACATCGTCTGCGTGAAAAAGGGATTGAACGTCTTCAACTTCTGATTTTCTCCCATTTTTTCCGTTGCTCCGTAGCCCCGGGTTTATGCCCTTTCTGAGGGCAAACCATCGCATATTATGAGGAGTGTTGGCGGACCAATTTCATGACTACGATTGTTCAATTTTTTGACAGCGGCCGCACTCCCATGATTTTGTCCATTATATTCAGGATGTTACACTGATTCACCGGTGGCATGGGCGTTGCAAATATATGGCAGCGCCCCCTTTCTCCTCATCAGGAGGGGGCTTTGTCAGGATAGATATTAAAATACGGAGCATAAAATGAAAATAGCCATGGTCGCCTGCCCCGCATGGGCCGTCTGGGCTCCGAATCCCGCGCTTCTCCTCCTCTCGGCACAACTGGAAAGGGACGGGCATCACACCCAGCTTTTCGACCTCAATATCGAAGCCTATCACGACCTCCCCGGATGCCAGGAGCTGTGGATCGACGCCAACTCCATCCAATGGGAAACAAAGGAGGTGGTTGAGCGGCTGTTCCATGAGCACAGACAGGTCTTCGCCGGCTACGGGGAGCGGATCGCCCGGTCCGTACCGGATATCGTCTGCTTTACGGTCAACAGCGGCGCCCGTTATTCCTTTCCCCTCTTTGCCCGGATGCTCAGGGAGAGGCTTCCCGATGCGCTCTTTGTCGCCAGCGGCTCGGACTGTTCCCGCTCTGAATACTTTGATCAGCATATGATTCCGGGAGTCATAGACGCCCTCTGCATTAGAGAGGGAGATCCCTGCCTTACCGAGTTGGTGAACAGGGTAAGGCAAACGGGAGCGATTTCAAAGGATCAGCCTGGTTTTCTTTTCTGGGAAGACGACAATATCCGCGACAATGGCGACCCTCCCGGGCCGGCTGGCTTCAATTCCCCGGCGACTGTATCCCTGGCCGCCACGGCAAAGGATTCGGAACAGCAGCAGTTGAAAGAGGTAGCGCGCAAACTCGGCGATATACTTCCTTCGTTGGAAAAACTCGTGAACTCTCTGAAAAAGACAACTTTTCCCGCCGACATCCTGATGCCGGTCGGCGAAATCTGTCTTAAACTTGGGATGTCATCAACTGCCCAAGCTCTCTTCCAGCAGGCCCTTGCCGTAGATCCCATAAACAGCGACGCGTTAGTCAACCTGGGCGTGATTCTGATGCAGGCGGGCAAATACAGGAAAGCCGAGAGTTTTTTCTTCAAGGCTTTTGAGGCGAGCCTGGATAAGACAGTTTGGCACGCCCAGGCAAAAGAAAACCTGCTGACACTCTATCGACACTATCCCCAGAATCTCGACATTCCCCTTTCCTTAAATAAATATTGCCCCTGTTGCGAACAGAAGTTCCCACGTTTTTTGCCCTTCGGCATCCCCCCCCTGCACAACGCGCTCTGCCCGCAATGCAATTCACTGGCCCGGCATAGGCTCCTCTGGATGTACCTGAAGGAAAGAACCAACATCCTCCGCGACAACCTGCAGCTCCTTCATTTTGCCCCGGAGGGTTTTCTCCAGGAGGTTCTGAGCAGACTGCCGAATATCTCCTACCTGAGCGCCGACCTCTTCTTGCCATCGGCCATGGTCAAAATGGACATCACCGACATCACCCTGGAGGATAAATCCGTTGATGTTATAATCTGTATCCATGTCCTTGAACATATTGTCGACGATCACAAGGCAATGACTGAGTTGTACCGTGTGCTGAGGCCCGGTGGCTGGGCACTGCTGCAATCGCCGCTGGATCTCGATCGGGACAAAACCTTCGAAGACCCGAACATCGTTTCTCCCGAGGAACGATACCACCATTTCGGGCAGGCGGACCATGTCCGCTGGTACGGACTGGATTACAAAGATAGGCTGGAGAAAGCCGGTTTTGTCGTAAACGTTGACGGATTCGTCAAAGAGCTAAGCGATGAGGTTATCCAAAGATTCGGACTGGATAGAAGGGAAGATATCTATTTCTGCAGCAAACCATGTTGATTATGACATCCAGACAAAGGCGGCCACAATGAAATCAGGATTGATCCTCGCAAGCCGGGCCGGAACAGAAGGCGTTCACTACTGCAGCGATTCCGGCAGAGCCAGGAACATGGCTCAACACCACCGGCAAGCCGGCATTCCCGAGCCGGTTGACGGACAATGCGCCCCGGCATCCCCCGTTACCATCGGCTTCATCAAAGCTGCCAACTGCATGGACGTGCAGTGGTTCAAGCCGCTGGCTTACGGTTATCTGAAAGCGTATCTCGAACGGCACCTGCCGGGCAAGGTGACACTGTGCCTCATCGAAGATCCCGCCTTGCTCGAGGATTGCCGGATCGTGGCTATTTCCGCCACTTCCCAGGACTATTCCCGTGCGATTAGGATAGCCAGAGATGTCAAACTCCGCTCCCCGCACAGCGTAACCATCCTGGGCGGTCACCACATCTCTTATCTTCCCGACACATTGAGCCCGGATTTCGATGTGGCTGTGCTTGGTGAAGGGGAACAAACCTTGCTGGAACTGGTGGAACATCTTCTGGCTCACGACCTGGCGCTGAATGTCAATGAACTGGGAACGATCAAGGGGATCGTTTATCGGGATGCCGGCCGACTTGTCAAGACAGAGGAAAGAGGCCTTATAGCAACGCTCGATGCACTGCCTCACCCTGATCGAAGCGCCGGCGGCGACCAGTATATATTTACCTCCAGAGGCTGCCCTTATAAATGCTCCTTCTGCAGTAGCTCTGCTTTCTGGGAGAAGACCCGCTTCTTCAGCGCCGAATTTGTCGTAGCTGAAATAGAGCAGCTCCTGGCCGAATTCCCCGAAACAAAACACATTCAGGTTTGGGATGACCTGTTTATTGCCGAGCGGCGGCGCCTGGTAAAGATCATCGAGCTTTTGGAAGAAAAAGGGATCAACGCCCGAGTTCCCTCCAGTTTTTCCGTGAGGGCGAACCTTATCGACGACGAATTGTGCCTGCTGCTGAAACGGCTGAATGTTATCGGCGTGGGATTCGGCGCCGAATCGGGTTCGAACAGGATATTGCGACTCATGAACAAGGGAACTACCATCGAACAAAACCAGCGGGCGCTTGACCTCCTGAAGAAGTACGGGATAGCCACAATGTGTTCGTTCATCGTGGGCTGGCCCACGGAAACCGAAGAGGATGTGCGCAGTACATACGAATTTATCTTGAAGAACATCGCCGAGGAGAAGCTCACCACGGCCATTTCAGTCAACATCCTCATGCCGATCCCGGGCACGGAATTGTGGGAGTATGCTGTAACAAACGGTCTTATCGTTCTGCAGGATTTTGATTGGGAGCGACTGGCAATCTTCGCCTCTTTCAGGGACTCCAATGCCGGAACATTCCTGGAATGGATCGAGCGGCGCAGGTGCAACAATTCAGTGTATCTGGCAGAGGAGACTCTCCCGCAAGAGCGTCTTTACGAGATCATGACGGAATATCAAGGGGCAATTGATTGCCTGGGCGCTATACAAAGAGGGGAACCATTCCCCTCATTCACATCTAAGGAGGAAGCCAGTCGCAGCGCATGCAGGCTGGACAGTCTTGTAGAAAGCCAGTACGCCGCTGGTAATCCAGGAATAGCCCTTAAATTGTCGCACCGATTGACGGAATTTTTTCCCGGCAATCATGAAAACTGGAACAACCTTGGCGTACTGCTCTCCCATTTCGGCCGGGTTGACGATGCAAAAAAGTGTCTGCGCCAGGCTCTCTCCGTGAAGAATGATTATGGCGCTGCCCTCGAAAATTTGCAGAAATTGTCGCAAACCTGTCCGGGCTGGTCGCCTGCTCCCCCCTCCTGGAAAAAGCTGTACCGCCATCAGCTCTACGACCTTGGCTCCGGGGGAGACGGGCGGCTGCAAGATATTTACTCCCCCCTCTATGACAATTCAACCGTTGGCCGTTACTTGACCTCCCAGTTTACAGACAACGCCGCCATCTATAAGCAGAGATTCCAGTCCTTCGATTACTTTCAGGCAGTGATCGCAGATGTCCTGCAAAGACTCAATCTGCCCACCACCGAGGGGCTCACGATTCTGGACGTTGGGTCGGGGTCTGGCAACTCAATCATTCCCTTGCTAAACCTTTGTCCTGATTCCCTCGTCATTGCAAGCGACCTCAGCATCGAACTCCTGGTGCTGCTGAAGGAAGTGCTTGCCGAACAGCGCCGCGGCCCCAACTGCGCCCTGATGCAGCTGAATGCCGAAGAAATCGATTTTCACAACGATTCCTTTGATTTCGTTTTCGGTATTGCAATACTTCATCACCTCTTCTCCCCGGATAAAACTCTTGCCGCCTGCAAAAATGTGCTGAAGCCGGGGGGGCATGCCGTGTTCTTTGAGCCGTTCGAGACCGGCCACATTGCGCTGCGTAACATCTACGGCGCCATTCTGGACGATCCGCGGCAAAACACGCTTCACCCCGAAACTGCCCAGTTTCTCCGGGCTATCATGTTCGATTTCGACACCCGCAAGGGTCGGGATAAATCCGCGCCGCAATTCCAGCAAATGGACGACAAGTGGCTGTTTACCGCCAAGTATTTTCGGGAAATATGTGAGCAGCAGCGTTTTTCAGAGTTCCAGATTCAGCCGTTCGGTGTATCGGATATGTATTTTGCGGACAAAACAGAAACGTTTCTGCACCAGGCGCTGGGGAAAGGCTGCGATGTGTTGCCCGAATGGGCCTGGGAAAAGATACGGCTGCACGACACAGCCTATTCCCATGATGCCAAGGAAGAACTGTTGATGAACTGCTGTGTCATTGTGAAAAAATAGCCGGTAACATCCGGTGCGAGCATTTCCCAATAACCCGGAGACTGTTCCGATCATGGGGAACTCGCTTGGGCAGAGCTAATATTACAAAGAGGACGAGGTTGGAAATATGAAGGACATGGAAACCATGACTGGCGGGTTAGACAATTACCAAGTCGAATCAGGACCTGAAACGGTAAACCTCGAACTTACGGTGCGATGCAACCTCAACTGTAAGATGTGCCAACGGAGTTTTTCAGGTTTCAGACTCCCGGAAAATACCGACATGACCATGGAAATGGTCCAGAATGTGCTGCCGCTTTTAAAAAAAACAAGACTGGTCTGGTTGAGCGGTTTCGGCGAACCGCTCCTGCACCCGGATATAATCCCCATCATCAGAATGATCAGATCCGTAAATCCCGATATTGAGACGGCTTTTACCACCAACTTTTTGCTGGTCAAAGGAGAAAAGCTAAGAGGGCTTATCGAAGCCGGCCTGACCCGTATCCAGGTTTCTGTCGACGGAGACAACGAACTGGGTCACGCATTTTCCCCGACGCGGGAAGGAGTGGCCTGCTACCAGAAAGTCCTTTGGGAGCGACTGGGGGAGTTCCACTCCCTCAAGCAGAGACTGGGAATGAGCAAACCGGAGCTCCAGTTCTGTTTTGTCGGCATGAGGCGTAACATTCATCAGCTGGAAGAGATAATTCAGCGGGGCCTCAGCGTCGGTCTCTCCTCGATCGTGGTTCAGCCGGTGCGTGACTATGACGGCTCCCTCACCGGCGAAGACCTCTTTGAGAACCGCGACTATTCGTTGCCGATTCTTACAGCTGCAAAACTGTTTGCGGAACGGCAGGGAGTCGAATTCATCTGCCGCTTTATGGATGAGAAGATGAATGTGACAAGGCAGAAATGCACTTTCCCTTGGACGTTTTTTCATGTGGCCGTGGACGGTTCAGTGTTCATGTGTTGCGAAGGTATTCCCGCCAGAAACAACATCATGACAACCAATGTGCTCGACATCTGGAATTCACCGCCTTATCTAGAGTTGCGCAAGGAACTTGTCAGCGGCAAGATGCGTCGTAAATGCTGGGACTGTTCACTCGTCAAGCCGACCACTGATAATGATCGGGTAATAAGCCAGGAACTTCTGAAACTCGATGCACAGCAGCTGGTCGGTGAAATAATGACGCAACGCAGGTATATAGAATCGGCCAACGACAGGGAAAGCAGCCTGCTGCAGGAGAGCGACGCTGTAAAGGAGCGGCTTCTCGCCGACATCAAGGTACGCGACTCACTTCTCATCCGCTCGAAGGCGCTCATGGAGAAGATGAATAGATGCGACAATGCTCCGCAGGCCGGATAGTATCACACCGGGAGGTACGCAGATGCACCAGGAAGACGATTATGCCACACGTTACCATATCGACGATATCGCCAAACTTGACGCCAACGATTCTCATCCCATCATCATGGATTTCATTACAGGAACCGGATCCCTTCTTGATGTGGGGTGTGCAACCGGCTGCATCGGGAACTCGCTACAGGGCCGGGGGATGCGACTGGTCGGCCTGGAAGTCGACCCTGTAGCTGCAGAGCAGGCGCAACCCTATTACGACCAGTTCATCGTCGGCGATGTCACCTCGCCTGAAGTGCTGAATCAGCTGGAAAACAACGCCTTCGACACCATCGTGCTAGGCGATGTCATTGAGCACCTGATCGATCCATGGGCCTTCGTCAGGGCAATAACTGAAAAGCTTGCGCAGGACGGCAACCTGATCATTTCCATCCCTAACTTGGGCCACGCCAGCGTGATCGCCTCTCTCTTGGCGGGGAACTTCAACTATCGCGACATGGGACTTCTGGATGCAACTCATGTCCGTTTCTTCGGCCTGCAGAGCCTTTGCGCCCTGGTTATGGATGCCGGTCTGACCCCTATGGAACTGCGCCGTGTGCGCCACGGCATCTTTGCGACCGAAATCCCGGTCGAAACCGAGCGGCTCCCGGCCAGGCTGGTTCCAATGCTGGAGCTCTGCCCTGATGCCAGAACATACCAGTTCATCATAAAGGCAAGGAAATCAGCACCGCACCAGGATATTAACGAGTTTGTCAGAATATTTTCCCTTCCGCTCTCCGATTCGGAATCTGACGAACAGCTGCTGCAATCCTGTTTATCGGAACTCGAAAAACACCGCTTGGATCTCCGTGGTGCACGTGAATATATCTCCACGTGCACCACCACCATAAAAGAGAAAGACTCCCTTATCGACTCCCTGGCCATGGAACGTGCCGATCTACAGAGGAGTGCCCAGGATTCCGCTTTTCTGAAGTCGGACAATCAAAAACTACAGAAACAGCTTGCCGTTCAGCATCAGAAGACCAGCGAACTGACCATCCTCAGCGAACGCCTCCGATCCGAGGCAAAGGCCTCGCCGGCGTCCCAACAGAATGCAGAGACCGGAACGGCTCCGCTGCTGGACATCATTATCCCGGTCTACAACGCCTTCGACGAAACCCGACGCTGCCTGGATTCGGTCTTGAGAAACACCGACGAGCGACACCGGATATACCTCATTGATGACGCCAGCACGGACCCGCGCATCGGTAAATTCCTGACAGCCCAGGCTGAGCGGCACGACCGGATCCACTTCGTTCGCAACGGAATCAACCGCGGCTTTATCAAAACCGTTAATTCGGCCTTGGTGGAGACCCGGGGCGATGTCATCGTCCTCAATTCGGACACTATTGTTACCGAAGGGTGGGCGGAAAAGATCCTGGCTGCGGCCATGTCGGAACCGTCGGTCGGGATGGTCTGCCCACTTTCCAACAACGCCACGATTCTCTCCGTCCCCAGCATGAACGAAAACAACTGTCTTTCCCCCGGCATTTCCGTGGACCAGTTCGCTAGGATTGTTGAAGAGGTATCGCTGCGAAGCTATCCGCGTATTCCAACGGCAGTCGGGTTCTGCATGTACATATCCAGAAAATGCCTGAGCGATACAGGTCCTCTGGATGAGGTGTTCGGGTTAGGGTACGGAGAGGAGAACGACTTTGCCATGCGCGCCCAGAAAAGGGGTTACTGTATAAAGATTGCTGACGACGCCTTCGTTTTCCATTCCGGCAGCACATCTTTCCAAACGGTCGCCGGAGACCTTGATCAGCGCAAGATAGACAATGAAAAACTCCTCAACCAGCGCTGGCCCCAGTACCATAAAACCATCCTGGCCTTCTGTATTCTGAACCCCCTGCGCGAAATCCAGCAACGGGTCCATGACGGTATCTCCCGCCGGATAGCAGGGAATCAACCCCATGTCATGCAGCTGCTGCACAATTATCACACCAACGCGGGAACGGAACTCCATACCCGCCAGCTGGCCGAAGGACTTTACCCGTTCTTCCGTTCAACCGTCTTCTTCCCCGACAGCGAAGTCGTCAACAGTGACGCCCATACGTCTATTGCCGACGGAAACGTCATGGAGCTGCGTTATGCCAGGCGGAATCTCGCCTCCGACATCCTCTTCGACAACGCGGCGAGCAGTACGACAAGTGTGATAGTTGAGACAAACTTCGAGCGGATATTGAGGAATTCCGATGTGAGGATCGTCCACTTTCAGCACATGCTGAATTTCGGCACCTTTAACCTGCCGCTGATCGCAAAGAATCTCGGGATCAAGGTGGTCATGACCCTCCATGACTACTTCTATCTCTGCCCCGTTTACAATCTGGTAAAGCAGAACCGCTCCGCCATGTGCCGACGCCTCGGCCCGGACGTGGAGGCGGAGGAATGCTACGACTGCTTCCAGGACAAGCTGATCGTTGAAAGCAAGGAACAATCCAGCGACCTCAAGGCTTTCCTGGGTGCCTATTTCCACCGGCGGCGTGCGGCAATCACCGAAGCCCTAGGGGCCGCAAACCTGCTTATCGCCCCCTCCGGCTACGTGAAGGAGAAATATTGCCAGGGGCTGGGAAGAGAGATAGGTGAACGGATAGTCGTGGTCCCCCATGGGGTGGCAGTAGCGAACCGGCAGGAACAGCGGCCCCGCAACAGGCAGCTCCAGGTCACGTTTCTTGGGAACGCAACGGGCATAAAGGGTTACGAGGTGTTCGGCGAGGCAGCCCGCCGGCTGAAAAACCGTCCAGTAATAATGCAGTCCTTCGGCGCCGGGGTCCAGGAGCTTCTGCAGCGCTACCGGCACGAGGTGAAAAACAAAGGGCCATACCAGCCCAGGGACCTGGCGGAAATATTTCGCAACAGCGACGTGGTCGTAGTCCCCTCCCTGTGGGAGGAGACCTTCTGCCTGACTATGTCGGAGGCATTTGCCCACGGGGTGCCGGTCATTGCCTCCGACGTGGGGGCCATGAGCGAGCGGGTGCATGAGGGAAAGAACGGTTTCCTCTTCCCTGTGGGAGATGTGGACCGTCTTGTCGAACTTATCAATAGACTTATGGACAATCCTTCACTGCTCAGTCAGATGAAGGGGTATTGCATGGCAAACCCGCCCAGGAGTGTCGAAGACATGATGGAACAGTACAGGGGACTCTATGACGATCTTTTAAACAACAGGGTTGACCGCCTGGAGTTGCATCGGAAGGGTTTAGAGGTGAATGCGGTAGAAATTGATCGGGAAGAAAATCCGGATAAAATCGTCTTGGATGCCGTAGGTGCTTAATTCAGGCCGCATCCGGGTGAGTCAGGGCTGTAAGTAATCAGCGGGAAACGGATCTCAAGGAATAAACCATCTGCTTGGCTTTGGAATCCGCTTCAAGGGAACCTTTCCCGCATTGCAGCAACCAGATGCGCCATCCTCTTCTCATATGTATGTTCCGCCAGGACCCTCCTGCGGGCCGCTTCGGCAATCTTTTTCCTTTCCCCTTCATTCACCAGATAATGGGCCGCCAGAGATGCGGCCTCTTCCACGCTCTTGAAACAGACCGCCTCTTTCCCAACTTCGAAGAAAAGGTCCATATCCTCCTGATAATCACTCAGAAGAAATCCGCCGCACGCCGGCACGTCGAATACCCGCTGGTTGACCGCCGTCTTCATCTGGAAGCTGGTGCAGTTGATATTGACCGCGCTCCCCCGGTAAACGTCCGGAAGTTCACGGAAATAATCGACCTTCGGTCTCAAGGTTCCCTTCTTCCCAAGCAGCCGTTTCCACCCGGGATCGCCGTAAATGACCAGCCCGAGGGGAATGAGGGCCAGGCTAAGGCGGACCCGGTAATCCTGGGTCGCCTTCCAGATAAGGGCCGCCTCCATATCAAGCCTTGAACGGTTACCGGAGGCATACCCGGACATCTTGGGATAAAAATCGAGGAGATCCCTCTTCCGGTCGCCGAGAATCCCTTCCGCGGAGATGGCCTCGATCTCCCTTGCGGCCTTGACCGGCACCTTTTTCTCCCATCTTTCCCGGTTGCTCTCCATGGACTCTCCGACGAAACTGACGGATGGTTGGAAGCGTCCCCGTTCACCCGAGCCGGGTCGGAAAACCTCCGGATCGGTGGCCAGGGGTAGGAATGTCGGGGAATGAAACCCCATCTCCTCCACCGGCCCGAGATATGAACGCTCCCAGCAGAAGACCGCGCAATAGGGGGATCTATTCTTTTCTCCGCCATAAAGGATGTAGGTGGGGCTGTCAACATACCATGATGCAAACGGGATCTTGAGTTCGGTCAGAAGTTCGGTCAGCTTTCCTTCCTCATCGAAACCGAGATGGTTTATGGCCAGGAGAAAATCCGGGCGAGCCTCAACAAGAAGAGTAAGGAGCCTTTTGATGAAATCGGGACCCGGGGCGATGGTGAAGACGGTGTGGCCGAGCTTCTCCAGCCCCTTTCGGCATTCGCGGACAGTGAGATAACCGCTGTCGATTATGACGACCTTGAATGGCGGCTCCTTCAGCTTCGGATAAACAAGGTATTTCAATATTACGGAATTGGGGTCGATCATTCTTTGGGAATCCCTGGAAATCAAAAAAGTTGTCAATCCAGAATTAAAAGCAATTTCTCTGCCAAGAAGAGTGCCGTTATCAAATGCAGCGGAATTGATCTCAATCTGAATTCAATGGGTAAAGGGTAACAACTCAGGCGTGTCTCGCGCAAAGTCGCAAAGGGCGCAAAGAAATTCAAATGCTTATAGACACAAAGGCCCAAGCCAACAGGTTGAAAGGCAAAAACCAGGGACCTGGTCGTTTTTCCTTTGCGCCTGCGCGCTGTAGCGCTATGGCGCACAAGCGCGAACTTGGCGGGCTTTGCGCGAAACTGCTTTTTCCAGGATTACATGGAGCGGGCTTTTCTGCAAATCCGTTTTGTCATAAATATCGCTCTGTTCCCGGCTTCCCATTCAAAATTTTGACTATTCCTCCTTACCGTTTTAAAAACACGCATAAAATCAGCATCTTTGTCCTCTCCAGTTTTGGCAATTATATTGCAAATAAACCCCCTGTAACCTTCAAGTAAAGCCGGAATAACGCCGATATATAATACAGACCGTTGAAATATTGAAATAATTTCACATTTGAAATCGGAATTACTGAACAGGGAGTTATCAGAAATGGAAAAGACAATCAGAGAGTATGGGGAAAATTCCGAGGCGTTGGCATCCCTCTGCGCCGGCAATCTGGCAAGGCTGGGACGCCTCTTTGTGCGCGACGGCCGCTTTTGCGACGCACGCGAGGTGCTGGCCCTGGCGGCGAAACTGGGCTCCATGGAAGCTGAGGCCGAGATGGGAAATTACCACACCCGTGATGTGAATCGAAACTGCTTTCGGATAGCAGGCTGAGTGCCCTGAATCATGGGTTTTTTCAAAACGAACCTGGAGTTTCTCCGGCAAAATGATCCTGCACTTGCAGAGAGGGTGGAGAAGCGGACAGAACGAAGCCGCATCCCCGTTGAGATTGCGGCAAACGGTGAACCTACCCTGAAGCTGCGCGGGCTCGCCATCCACTCTTTTCGCGATCCTGCTAAGGACGGGGAGAACTGGGCCCGGCGCGCGGTTGCGGAGCACAATCTTCCCCAGACCGGCAAGGTGACGGTCCTGGGTTTCGGGCTGGGATATCACCTCAAGGGGCTGGCAAATCTGGGCGTTTCCGGCACGGTTATCGAACCGGACCTGGATCTCTTCTCTACCGCCCTGGAAAACCTGGACCTGGCGGACGTTCTTGTAAACTTCCGGATCATAGCCGGGTTGACACCGGAGCGGCTGCGAAGGGCCCACAGTGATGACCTGGCACGGACCATCCTTCCGCATCCCCCTTCGCTTCGAATCCACCCCGACTCACTGGGAACCCTTAACTCCTATGGAGACAGCCTCCGGGGGGCAAGAGAAGGAGGAATGAAGATCCTCCTGGTCAATCCCATCAACGGGGGGTCGCTCCCCATCGCCCGCTACTGCGCGTCGGCCCTGCGCCGGATGGGTCATATCGTCACGACCTTCGCCGCCGAGGCATTCAGCGGAGGAATGGATTTCGCCGGCAACTACCGGTTTGACCGATGCCGGCAGGCCTTCAGAAACGACCTGGCTGCCACGATCTCACGCGGGGTGGAGCTGATGGCCAAGGAGACCCGGCCCGACCTGGTCCTTGCCCTGGCCCAGGCGCCGCTCCTTTCCGAGACGCTGGCAAGGCTTGCGGCAATGGATATCCCCACAGCTTTCTGGTTCGTGGAGGACTACCGCGTCCTCACCTACTGGCGGGACGTGGCGCCACATTACCGGTATTTCTTCGGCATCCAGAAGGAAGATTTCAGGAAGGAGCTGGCTGAGATCGGCGTTTCGAACTACTCATACCTCCCTGTTGCCGCCGCCCCTGAGGTCCATCTCCCTGCCGGGCTTTCCGACGAAGAATTAGAGGCGTACGGCAGCCCCCTCTCCTTTGTGGGCGCGGGCTATTATAACCGCTGCAATCTCTTCAAGGGACTTGCCGACTATCCCTTCAGGATATGGGGGAGCGACTGGCCCTTTTCGCCCCCCCTCGACCGACTTATCCAGTTGAACGGAAAAAGGATCGACACGGAAACCTGCGTCCGTATATTCAACGCCTCGGCCGTAAATCTCAATCTCCACTCATCCCTGATTCATGAAGGGGTAGTGCCCGACGGCGATTTCGTCAACCCGAGGACTTTCGAGATTGCCGCGTGCGGCGCATTCCAGCTTGTGGACAGGAGATCGCTCCTGGGCGAACTTTTCTCGGATGGGGAGATGGAGCAGTTCGGCAGCCTCCCTGAGCTCCGAGAAAAGATTGACCACTACCTCGACCACCCTGATGAGCGGGCCGTATTTGCGGAAAAGGGAAGAAGAAGGGTACTCGCCGAACACACCTATGACAGGCGGATGGAGGAGCTTCTCGCCCTGATACTTGCCGACAACCAGGGCTTGGCGGAAAAAATGCGCCTCCGCCGGGAAGAACATTCCGCCCTTTATGAAAAAATCGGCGGCCAGGAAGGCCTGCGTGAACTTCTGGACCGTCTTCCCCAGGGCCCGGCCCCGACCCTGGATGGAATCTACGCCGCCCTGAAGGGTGGAGACGGTGAGCTTTCGCGTGCGGAAAAGATATTTCTTGCTCTGAAAAACGTCGAACTGAAGCTGGATTAGATATGAAAGAAATCGCCATCATAAGTCTGACCCGATTCGGGGACCTGATCCAGGAGACGCCGCTTCTCCGGATACTGAAACAGACCTGGCCCCAGGCGCGGATTACCCTCGTGGCCGAGCAGCGCTTTGCCGGGATTCTCCCACTGGTGCATGGATACGACAGGGTCATCACCTTTGCCAAGGATGAGGTCGCGGACAGGGTCGTTTTCGCCGAAGACCCCCTTGTTCCCTATTTTTCCCTGGAAGCATTTGTCCGTGAGCTGGAGGAGATTCATTACGACCTGGTGATCAATCTCACATTCAGCCACATGAGCGCCTTTCTTGCATCGCTCATGAAGGCCGACAAATTTGTCGGGCTGGTCGCGGGGGATAAGGGTGAAAGGCTCATCAGCTCGCTCTGGGGGATATACCTCTTTACCACCCAGGAGGGGAACAACCGTCTTCTGAACAGGATCAACCTTGTCGATATGTTCACCCGCCTGGGGGGTGAAAAGCCGGACGGCAAGCCGGTGGAACTGATCGGAACTGAAAAGGGGGAGGCATTCGCCGATGCCTTTCTGTGTGAGAACGGACTGTTCGGGGAGAGGCTTATAGGCCTTCAGCTCGGCGCCAGCGACACGGTTCGCTGCTGGCCTCCTGAGAGTTTCGCCACACTCTCCGATCTACTCCAGGAAAGACTCGGTGTGCGAACCATCCTCTTTGGCAGCCAAAGCGAGGAGCCCCTGGCCGCCCGGGCTCTGTCGAACATGTCCCACCCAGCTATCAGCGCGGTGGGAAAAACCTCCCTGGAAGGGCTCTTTTCACTGCTCAAACGCTGCGCCCTCCTGGTCACCAACGACACCGGCACCATGCATTTCGCTGCCGCGGGCGGGGTCCCTACGATGATGCTCTGCACGGGCCCGGCTTTTTTCCACGGCACAGGCCCTTACAGCTCCGGCAACCTGGCGCTCCTGGCCGACATCCCCTGCGCCCCCTGCCGCTACAACTTCAACTGCCCCACCCTGGTCTGCCGGGAGATGCTGACGGTGGACGCTGTTTACGAATCGTGCCGCGCCATGCTACGGGGTGAGCCACACCCTGGCAGAACTGGAGTCAAGGCCTACCGGAGTTTCTTTGACGCCGAAGGCTACCTCGACTGGCAGCGCTGTGACGGTGGTGACGACAGCGATGAGGAACCGGCAAGGAGATACGGGCGGATGTGGAAGGAGTGTCTCGATGACGGAATACTCCCCCCGTTATTTACGGGAACGGCCGAACCCTGCGCTCCCGAACTTGTCGGGATGGCAACGGAAGGGGTCCAAATCTCTTCGCGAATTGCCGGGGCCGCGGGAGATAACCCGCTCCCCATGGATGAGCTCAGCCTGCTGGGGGACGCCGAGGCCGCGATGGCTGCCGGCATAAAGATCCATAGCGCTCTACACCCGGAAATGGCCCCGCTGACGGATTTCTTCGGCCTCATGCGCGACAACATAACCGCCGAAGGGCTAGCAGCCATTGCCGAAGAGACCCGGAGCTGCTACGAATGGACCCGTTATCTGGCATCCCGCCTGTAGCAGCCTTGTCTGCAATTCCCCGATCATCGTATCACGAACCCATTTCCCTGTTGAAATCCTTAGTTAAAGCTCGTATCATTCACTGTCCAGGTTATTTTCCGCAATGATAAGGGATTAATTTCCGATCAGGGGGATAAAAAGATGAGAATTGCCCGTTACACGTCAGGAGGGAATCCGAGCTACGGCATAGTTGAAGGGAGCCTCCTCTTTCCATGCGGCGGGGACCCCTTCAGCGGCCTGGAGAGGCAGCCGGTCGCCATCGGCCTCGACACCGTGAAGATCCTCCCACCGGTAGTGCCTCCCAACATCATCTGCCTCGGACTCAACTACAGGAAGCACGCTGAAGAGACCGGTCATACACCCCCGTCAGAACCGCTGATATTCATCAAATCAACTACATCCCTCTGCGGTCCGGGCGACCCCATTATCCTTCCGTCGAAGGGCCCCGGCAAGATCGATTACGAGGCAGAACTTGTCATCGTAATCGGCAAACTGGCAAAGGATGTCCCGGAAGAAGAGGTACACGAATACATTCTCGGCTACACGGCAGCCAACGACGTCTCGAATCGTGCAGCCCAGTTTTCCGACGGCCAATGGGCCAGGGCCAAGAGCCACGACACCTTCTGCCCCATCGGACCCGCCATCGAGACAGACCTCGACGCCGACAACCTCGCAATCACCTGCAGGCTCGACGGAAAAGTGATGCAGTCCTCCAGAACCTCGGACATGGTTTTCCCGGTCCGGCGGATCGTCTCCTACATCTCAGGCTGTTTTACCCTGCTGCCGGGGACGATCATACTGACCGGCACACCCGATGGCGTCGGTTTCAAGAGAAAACCCCCGGTATTCCTGCAACCGGGGCAGATTGTAGAAATTGAAATCGAAGGGATAGGGACTCTGACCAATCCGGTTGTCGGGGATCAACAGCCTCTGGTATAGTGCGCGGAGATAAAAACAAAGCACCCCGTTATTGGATAATTATGAACGTGAAAGAGCGGATTCCCCTTCTCAAGGACCATCATACCCACCCCTATCTCTATGCCTCACTGGACAGTTGCCTGGATCTGAGGTTTGTCGATGACAAGTCGAGGGCGCTGGAATTGATCCTCGATCATTTCATAAAGGATGAAATCAACGTCGTAATAGGTTGGAACGACAGCCTTTACCGGTTTTCTCCCGCAGAACTGTATCCGCTCCCCCCGCTGATTATAATGAACGCCTCCCTGCACAGTTTCGTCATGAACCGCGCCGCCGAGGCGGAACTTGCTCCCCGTTACCCCGAGATTATAGCAAGAATAGATGACCGGGAATGGATTGAGAGAAACGCCGCCATGATAATGTAGTTCGTCATGGGGATAAGACCGTGCGATGCCGTGCGGATCTCCTCTTATTACGGGAAACTGGCGGAGCAGGGTGTCTGGTATGCGGAAGAGATGACCCTGTGGGATAGCGACGAGATAGAGTTGTTCGACAGTTCATTGCTTTCTGAGAGGAGCCGTTTCTGGACGACAATGGGAACCTTCATGGAGATGGAGGACGAGGCAATTACCCGTGTTCATGGCATAAAACTCTTCGGCGACGGCGCGCTCGGCGCAAGGACCGCGAAGCTTTCCCAATGCTATCTCGGCGGTGAAGAGGGGTTTCTCATATACGATGACGAGAAACTTCAGATCCAGCTTAAATGGGCCGCGGATGCCGGCAAGGCCGTTTCCATCCACGCCATCGGCGACCTGGCCATCGAACAGACGGTGAATGCGGTTGCGCGGCTGGAAAAGAGCCCGCCGGAGACAAGGATCGAACACTGCCAGTTCATTTCACTGCAAACCGCGGCCAGGGCAAAGTCCCTGGGGATCATCCTCTCCATGCAGCCGAACTTCAGCCTCGAATCTAATTTCTACAGGGACCGCCTGCCTGAGCAGTACCTGGGCCGCAACAACCCCTTCAGGATGCTTATCGACGACGTCGGATATGTACCGGGGAAAGATCTGCTGTTCGGCTCCGACGGCATGCCCCACGGTGCTCAATACGCCCTGGAAAGCGCCCTCTTCCCGCCGTTTCCCGGACAGCGGCTGACGCTGGACGAATTCGTCGAGGGATACTGCATGCCCGATTTCGAAGAAGGATTCATCGACATATCCATTGATGATGAAGAGAGGACCGTCACAACAAATGTTACATTGAAAAGCTGATGCGTGACTATCCGCCATGAGACTCTGGTCGCTTCATCCATCCTATCTCGATCCGAAGGGGCTGGTCGCCCTCTGGCGTGAGGCCCTGCTTGCCCAGAAGGTCCTCATGGGAGAGACCAGGGGATACACCAGGCATCCGCAGCTTATCCGCTTCCGCGCCCATCCCGACCCCTTGGCCATGATCGCCGCTTATCTGCACGGGGTTTGCGACGAAGCCCGCAACCGCGGTTATCGCTTTGACAGCGCCAGAATCGGCAAGGCTCCCCTTTGCGGCCAGGTGGAAGAAACAAAAGGGCAGCTCCATTTTGAATGGTTGCACCTATTGTCCAAACTGAAAAAAAGAGCCCCGGCGCTTTATGAGGAGTACCGCCGGATAGAATTGCCCGGGGCGCATCTGCTCTTCAAGATCGTGCCAGGGGAAAAGAGAGATTGGGAGCGCGGTTGACATCCATGGAATGGTCTGAAGTCAAACAACAGGTCTTCGCCTTTGAGAGCGACATCGTAGTCTCCGCCGGGGCTGGCTCCGGAAAGACAGCCGCGCTGGTGGAGCTCTACCTGCGCCTTCTGGCCGGGGAAACCTCGCTTGGGCGGGCGTTGGAGGTGGAGGAGATCGTCGCCATCACCTTCACCGAAAAGGCTGCCCTGGAGATGAAGGAACGCGTCCGCTCGGGCGTGCAGGAAAGGCTGGCAACGGCGACCGATAAGAGCTTCTGGGATATCCGTCGCCGGGCCCTGCCGAATGCCGCTATCGCCACCTTCCACGCCTTCTGTTCCCGCATCCTCCGTGAAAACCCAGCCGAAGCGGGGATTGACCCTGCCTTCAGCCTCCTTGACGAAGCAGAAGCCGGGGCGGAACTTCAGGAGGCACTGGACGAGGTGATCGAGGGGGAGCTCCGGTCGCGGAGCGATGAAATTCGCCTTCTGCTGGAGAACTTTCCCCTCTCCGGACAGGGACACGGAAAAGGGCTCAGGGAACATCTGATCGCTCTCCACCGGCAGCTCTCCGCCGGTGTCGCCGGGGAAGCGGAATTGCTGCGGCTGGCGGAAGAATGGCGGCATAAAGCTCTCCGGCGTTTTGCCGAAGAGGCCGGGCGATTGATTGGGTTAATAGCGGAAGTGCGGCGGATTCTGCTGAGTAAGCAGCTTCAGTTCCACGAACCGCTCAGGGCGCTCCCCGTGCTTTATGCAGCATCGCGGCTCGCGGCGGAGAGCGTGGGGACCCCGTTGGAGATAGCCGCCATGCAATCGTGTATTGCCGGTGTCTGGGGAAAAGAAAAGCCGGTCAGGGACTCCCTTTCCGACTGCCTGGAAAATCTGGAACTGTGCAGCCGTCAGGCATTGAGCGACCCGCTGACAATCGCCCTGATCAGACTTTCCGGAAAGGTTGAGACCGCCTACCGGATTCGCAAGAATGAGCGCGGAGTTTTGGACTTCGATGACCTGCAGCGCATAACCAGAGACATGCTCGTCCGTGACTTGGACCTGCTCAACGCCTGCCGGCAGCGCTTCAGCGTCGTCATGGTGGACGAGTTCCAGGATACCAACCCCCTGCAAAAGCAGCTGACAGGGCTTCTCGCAGGCCCCGGCCAGCGCCTTTTCATTGTCGGCGACCCCAAGCAGTCCATCTATTAGGTTTGGAAATAAGGAGTTTGTAAACTTAATGCCTAACAAGCTAAAATAAATGTTATTCTTTATAAGCGTTGGTTTACAAAATATAAATTGCTTGTACTGATTTGAGACATAATTAACGTATTTATTTT